>CAKQCH010000108.1:0-7549 GCA_934216735.1 uncultured Prevotella sp. | reverse complement strand
ATTGTTACCGATGATGTCATCGAGAGCAAGAACAGTCTGGTGATTCCAGAGGCAGCCAACCGTGAGATTTCAGCCGAAGTTGTAATCAAGCGCATGCTCGAATCATTGTAAAAAGCAATAAAAATGCAGAAATTTGCCCCCTACAAGCAAATTTCTGCATTTTTATTATCTAATCTTATATTTTTTTTCTACCTTTGCAATAACTAAACTTATCAAATTATGAGTAGTAATCTAAAAAGCTTTTGCATATTCATCATATATATGCTTGGGGCAATAGCATGTTTTGCTTTCTTCCAATTCTGCTATCCCTATCATCTGTATTACCAGGAGCAGAACCAGCTGTTCCTAGCATCATGGGATTATATCAGCACCTATCTTGACAAGCCAGGTTGGCTGGCATGTATGGCTGGGGATTTTCTCACACAGTTCTATCTCTATCATTTTATGGGGGCTATCATTCTTACCCTCTGCATCCTTCTCGCCGGGCACAACATCAAATGTGCGGTAAGAAAGGCAGACATCAAGGGAACATGGCTACCCAACCTTGCGGCATTCGTCGTGATGACGCTGCTGGTATGCTTCAGCTTTGACTACGACTACCGCCTGAGCAGCATTCTGGCAATAGCCGGTGGTGCCAGCGTATTCTGTGTCAGCACCACAATACTTGTCAGCACCAGAAAGTTGATCAACAAGATAGAAAAGATGGACGAAACTAATCCTACATTGCATCGCATGAGACTTCCGCACTGGATCTCAGCATTCAGCATCGTAATATCAATTTTCGTATGTCATTGGTTCTTCGGATACGGCGTATGGATTTACGGTGCGCTGGTCTTCACAGGCTGCCTCGTCAACATCATGAAAACAGGCACCTACTATTGCCTGACCGCCCTGGTGATTACCTTCTTCCTGCTCATGCTCAACAAACGCCTTTACTTCTGTGATTTCCAAACCATCTATACGTATCCGGGTATAGGCAAATTGGTAAAACCACAATTAGACCAGGAAAGGACACTCGCTGTGGATTGTGAATACTACTTTGGCAACTACAACCGGGTAATCAACATGGTTGAAAAGGATAAGAACCCGAACCAGTACATGAAGTTTTACCATGACCTCATCATGGCACAATTTCGCAGTCAGCCTGCTTCCTTAAAGAAGTACCCAAACAAAGACATCGGTACCTTTGAGACATTGGAAGCCAACCCTTCCCTGCTCACCATCCATGCACTGAATGAACTATACTGGGTTCTAGACGATATGACCTTCTGCGAACGGGCAGCCATGCTGGGAAACATATATTCCCCCAACTGCCGCAACATCCGCATGGTGAAGCGACTTGCAGAAATCAATCTGGTGAGAGGAAATTATGCCGCCACCCGCAAATACCTTCGTATTCTTCAAAAGACATTCGTCTGGAAAAGATGGGCCGACCGCATTTTCGCTTCTCTCGGCAAAAACGCCAGTGCAGAAGAGAAAGCCATACTGCAGACGTATCTCGACAAGCGCAAGAACATCAGACTTGAGCAGCAAGACAACAACAACCAGTTTAAAAGCAAGTAAGATGAAACACAAGAACATTCTAAATAGCACCCTGGCAGGACTCCTTCTGTTCGCCTCATGCGCCCAAACTCACGAGAATGCGGAGCAGGTGAACCATCTGCCCAATATGTATCCCGACTATGCCGATGTTACCATTCCCGTGAACATCGCACCGCTCAACTTCGAGATTCGAAACAAGCATCTCTGCAACATAGAGACCATACTCACCATAGAAGGAGCAGATGAGGATGATGCAGATAATACCCTGACGGCTACCAGCAATAGCCAAAATCTGAAGTTCGACTTAAAAGAGTGGAAATATTTCCTAGCGAAGGCAGCTGGCAAGAACATCAAGGTGCAGATATATTCCAAGAGCGATGAAGGAAAATGGACAGCCTTCAGACCTTTTACCTGGCAAGTGGTGAGCGACAGCATCGACTCGTATCTTACCTATCAGCTCATAGAACCAACCTATGATGTATGGAGTAAGACCAAAACAAAACAACGCTGTATAGAGAACTGGGATGAAAAGATAATCGCCGATTACACCCTGATTAAAAATCTCAAGATGAACACGTATGCGTATGGCAACCAGGACGCGAATCTCAGCATCATCTATCTAAGAGGAGAAAATGGAGGTACCATACTCAACCGCAACGGCAAACTGAGAAAACTCAACCTGCAAGGCAAGGGCATGGCTTCACCTGGAATATATTACAGTTTCAATCCTTCGGGCAGATATCTCACCTATTCAACCAATACAATGGTGAGAGATTTCAATATCAATACCGACAAGCGACTGGAAGTATATGATACGGCAAGCAGCATATATGTGGCCGACCTCAACGACAACCACATCATCTCATCACCACTGGCAAGCGACAGTAGCCGTCTGGAGACTTTTCCAACCTTTTCGCCCAACGGCAAATACATCTACTACTGTGCAGCCAACAAGAAGGAACTGTCCGACAAGAATCTGAAAAATCTGAAATATGCCTTGGTGCGCATTCCCTTCAATGAGGGAAATGGCAGATTTGGAGAAAGAATAGACACCCTCTACTCATCCCGTTCCGTATGTCATCCTAAGCTCAGTCCTGACGGCAGATTCTGTCTCTTCACGGTCCTGGATTACGGTACCTTCCCAGCCTGGCACACAGAGTCAGACCTCTATATGCTGGATTTACAGACAGACAGGCAAGACCGACAGCCTCAACATTGTGAACAGCAAGAAGAGCGACACCTATCACTGCTGGTCACATACCGGTAGATGGTTTGTCTTCATCAGCAAACGGGATGATGGCATCTACGGCAAACCTTACTTCTGCTATATCGACCGGCAAGGCAAAGCCCACAAGCCATTTGTACTCCCACAAAAGGAGCCGACCTTTTACGACGACTGCCTGAAGAGTTTCAACATCCCGGAATTGAGCCGAGGTCCTGTACCTTTCAATACCATTGGCATCGAACAGGCACTGAAACAGGAAGCAGAACAATTCAGATAAACAAAAAAAGTCCGGGCCTATGAAGGCTCGGACTTTTTTGTTTATCCATACTTTATTTATTTACAGCCAAATAATTGCGTGCCGGATTGGCATACATGGTTAAGAATCGCTCCTTCAAATATGCTTCATCCTTACCAGGAAGGTCAATTTTAGCAAGCTGCCCCTCCATATATCTTTCAAAATTAACTTTTTCTTCTGCAGTATATTCTGCCTGATGCGCATCAGAACCCTCCAGAAGATCCAGGGCTACATAGTTGCCCGGATAGAGGCGGTAGTTCTTGAATATCTGCTCATCGATATAAGCTGCCACCTTATTATACAGTTCCTGCTTAGGTGTATCAGGATCCAGAGAATCGAGATACTCATCAAGACATGGAGCTGCATGATAATGCACATGACCCTTATAGCCGAAGATACCGGTCTGCATGCTTACCAAATCATCCATAGGTCCCTTCTTCCAGTCTGCGTTATCGCGCTTCTGCTGGAACTCCTTTGCCTTCAGAAAATCGCATGGGTCATACTCATAACTGATAGACAGAGGTACAAGATGCAGCTGCTTCAAGCGTTCGATGATACAGCCTTCTCCACCCATCGACATCATCTGCAGAATACTCTTCTGGGTGCGGTCGTTGCTATCCTTGGCTCTACCCTCTCGCTGGGCAATCCAGATATTCTCATTCTTCTCCTTGATGGCGAAATGCATGTAATCGGAAAGACGCTTGCTCGACACGAGCATCTGGCGCATACTCAAGGCACGCTCCACGATAAACGCCTTGTTGACACGAACCAGGTCCTTGACCCAAGGAAGCGACAGGAGGTTATCTCCAATAGCAATCTCGCAGGTGGTCTTGAAGCCATTATCGATAAGCATTACATCGAGGATAGCTGAATCGAGCACAATATCACGATGGTTACTGATGAAGGAATAGTTGCGGGTATTATCGATGGCTGTGCAATCCATCTCACAACCCGTTGCTGCCTTCTTCAGGATGCCATGGACAAAATCGTAGGCGAAAGCCAACTGGAAGTCGAGGTTGGTCCTGCAAGCCTTCAACTTCTGGGCAATCATCTCGAAAGGAACTTGTGGATAAAGATAAGCAAGTACTTGCTTGAACTGATCGTTTGAAAGCAAACGGTCGAACACCTCAGGAAGGTCTTCTGGCTCCCAAGGTCGAATGGTATCAAATTCTTGAGGGATCTTCATAATATATACCTTTTAATATATATGGCTCTGCGAGAAAGTCGCAGAACCATATATGTGATTTATAAATTCTAGAACTGATTCTCCACGATGTCGCTGAGCACGTCCTTGATATCAAGACCTGCTGCACGCACCTGCTGAGGAATGAAACTAGTAACGGTCATACCCGGAGTGGTATTAATCTCCAGCATATTCACCTTATCCTTACCGTCCTTATCCTTAGAGATGATGTAGTCGATGCGGATGATACCGTTGGCATGGAGAATGTCGTAGATGCGGGATGTGGTCTTTGCCACCTCTTCTGCTGTCTCTGGAGAGAGACGGGCTGGAGTGATTTCCTGTACCTGACCATTATACTTGGCATCATAGTCGAAGAACTCGTTGCTGGTTACCACCTCGGTAGCTGGCAACACTACTGTCTTCTCGGCTGTCTTGTAGATACCCTGAGAAATCTCGGTACCATCAAGGAAGCCTTCAATCATCACCTCGTTGCTCTCCATGAAAGCCACACGGAGGGCTGGAGCCAACTGGTCGGCATTTTTCACCTTGCTCACACCGAAGCTGCTGCCGTCGGCTGCTGGCTTCACGAAACAAGGCATACCGATGCGCTCGGCAATGGCATCCTCATCATACTCCTCACCACGACGAAGCAAGATACTGTCAGCCACGTTGATTCCGAAGCCACGGAGATAGTTGTTGAGCACATACTTATCAAAGGTCAGTGCCTCTACCAGCACACCGCTGGTAGAATATGGCAGATGGATGAGGTCGAAGTAGCCCTGCATCACGCCGTTTTCACCAGGCTGTCCGTGGATGGTGATATAAGCATAATCAAAGTAAACATGCTTGCCGTCTTTTACAAACGAGAAGTCGTTCTTGTCAATCTCAATAGTCTCACCATTATCCAAGGCCACGTGCCAATCAGTGCCCTTCACATCGACGAGATAGATATCATAACGCTCCTTGTCGAAGAAAGAATACAAACCCTGACCTGAGCGCAATGATACGTCGTGCTCAGAAGAATCACCACCACATACGATGGCTATCGTTCTCTTGCTATTTTCCATAATCACTAAATATTTTTGAATGTATCTTGTGTGGTGCCTGCAATGAAGCCGCGCCACTTTTCTATTAACTTACTGAAATCTTCAGGCCACTCGCTGTCGAAGTCCATCTGCTCCTTGGTTGTTGGATGAACAAAGCCGAGGGTCTTGGCATGAAGTGCCTGACGTGGACAGAGCTTGAAGCAGTTCTGGATAAACGCCTTGTAACTGCTGCTTCGCTGACCTCTCAGGATTTCGGCTCCACCATAGGTCTCGTCCATGAAGAGCGGATGACCTATCTGCTTCATGTGGGCACGAATCTGATGGGTACGGCCTGTTTCCAGGATGCACTGCACCAAAGTGGTGTAACCGAATCGCTCCAACACCTTATAATGGGTCACCGCACTCTTGCCGATGCCGCTATCCGGGTCGAACACCTTCATGCGGAGACGATTCTTAGGGTCACGACCGATGTTGCCCTCGATGCGTCCCTCATCTTCCACGATGTTTCCCCAAACCAGGGCATTGTAGCTGCGATGGGTAGTCTTGTTGAAGAACTGCTTTCCCAAAGCCGTCTTTGCCGTAGGAGTCTTAGCCACCACGAGCAAGCCGCTGGTATCCTTGTCTATGCGATGAACCAAGCCCACCTCCGGGTCGTTGGCATCAAACTCAGGCATATCTCTCAGATGCCACGCCACAGCCTGAATCAATGTGCCATGGAAGTTTCCAGCACCCGGATGCACCACCATACCTGCCTCCTTGTTGATGACCATGAGCTGGTCGTCTTCATACACCACATTGATGTCGATTTCCTCAGGCTTGATACTTGTCTCATGACGAGGACGGTCGAGCATCAAGGTAACCAGGTCGTTAGGGCGTACCTTGTAGTTACTCTTCACAGGTTTGCCGTTCACGTGGATAAATCCGGCATCGGCAGCCTGCTGAATGCGGTTGCGGCTCTGATAAGCCATCTTGTCCGCCAGATACTTGTCTATACGAACCGGATCCTGGTTGGCATCCACCTGCACTTTCCAATGCTCATAGAGGTCGTCGCCTCCATCGCCAGCCTGTGCAGCTCCGCCTTCATCCATCTGGATTTCGTCATCAAGTTCATCCATATCTCCTGCATCATCAAAACCGAAGTCATCCTCTACAGGAGCATATACCTTATTACTATAATATATATAATTCAGAATTTCCACTCTTAACTATCAATTATTAATTATCAATTATTCATTAGCTCACTCCACCACTTCGTTCGGCTGGTGTTCATGCGAAGGAGCAGGTTCAGTAGGTTCCGTACCAGGAACCACCTCAAAGTTGTCCACATCACCCGTGGTTTCATCCCCCTCGCCTTCCATCACGTCATCTTCGCCGTGATATACCGGATCTATCTCGTCGATGGAGTCGGAAGCGTCACGCTGTCCATTACCTACCTGTATGATGAGCATGTCGTCGATGGAAACCTTGTCGCCAGCTACCACATGCCTACCCTTTACCAGGATGCCATACACCCAGTCTTCTTCACCAGGAATGTATTGCGGAGGTCCCAGTTTGAATCCCATAGCAGTGAGCTTAGCCATCGCCTCTCTCAAGGAACTGTTATCTATGACATCCGGAATGGTGATACGAGGCGAATGGTCGGAATTGATGGTGACATAGATGATATGTCCCGATTTCACCAGTTCGCCGAAGGCAGGACTCTGCTCGAGGATGCAGTCGGCAGGCAAGGATCTCACGTATCCCGTATCCGTAACCACGATTTCCAGGCCCGCATCATCGAGGATGTGGGTGGCATCATCAATATTCTTGTATCTGATGTCAGGCACACGGATGGCCTCACCATGATGGGTATAGATATCGATGCCAAACTTGACACCAACACAGAGCAACACGAGCACCAGAACCATGGCGCCGAGATTTCCCCAAAGATACTTACTCTTAAACTTATTTATAAACTCAGATGAAGTCATACTTTAATTTTTGGTGCAAAGATAGGAATAATCGAAGACAATACAAAATAAAACGCCAAGTTTTTGCGTTTCATTACCTCATAAAAAGGCATAAAAAGACAAAAAGCAGCAAAGAATCTCTCTTTGCTGCTTTTAATGTCATCGTCCACCGACGAATTTTCCTACCGGAAATTACTTTCCGTGGTGCTCGTCAGATACTGTTAACTTCTTACGGCCATGAGCACGGCGAGAAGCCAATACGCGACGACCATTCTTTGTTGCCATACGCTCACGGAAACCATGCTTGTT
>CAKQCH010000107.1:0-7665 GCA_934216735.1 uncultured Prevotella sp. | reverse complement strand
TCCCACATAGATGCTCCAATGACGGAACCATCTGGTAATCTGGGCACTCACCTGCTCGAAGCTATGAAATCTAGACGACCACGATGGGGTTCCATCTGCCAACTGATAAGGCTCCGGATTCCTTCCGCCACCATTCAACTGCACCGTGGCGTCAAACTGCCACAACGCCAATGGGGTTTTGTAAGAAGCGGTGAAAAGCGCCTTGAACTTGCTGGTAAGCGGTTTCTCCTTCAGCTCATTCTCAATTCCGTAAGAACATTTCACATCGTTCAGACGATAAGCCGCCGTAACCTCCAGACCCTTGAGCAAGGGATAGGATGCATCAATCTGAAAGGTATGAGAATAAGACTTGCCCTGCAGGTTATCTATCAGGATGTAGCCACTATGATAATCGTAATCCACCACTGTCTGATTCTTGAAGTCGGTATAGTAATACTCGGCATTCAGCTTCAAAGTCTTGGAAAACAGAGGAATATAGAAGGCCGTGCTCACCCCATAGTTCCAGGCCTCCTCCTGCTTCAGACCATCACCTGAAAGCTGAAGTTCTCTTCCACTCGCCAGCAGATAGTTGTACTCCGCCAAACCGAATACCGTGCGATAGCCCTTTCCGGCAGATAATCGGATGCTGACAGCATCTACAGGCGAATACTTCAAGTGGAAACGAGGTGTAAAGAAATTACCATAAATGGAGCTATGATCTAAACGCACACCTGCCATCGCCGTGAGCTTGGAGCCTAAAGTATAGGTATATTGGGCGTAAGCACCGGGAGTAGTCTCCTTCTCGTTCAGGCGCTGCATCTCAGGCAAGATATAAGGATGATTACCATCTATCGACGCATAGGGAATGACATTCACATTCGTGCGCTGCCCCAGATAATCATGGTTCATGCTCAACCCCACGGAGAGATTGTGCTGCTGGGTAAAGTTCGTTTCAAACATCAGCGAACCATAGAGATTCTTCTCGTTGAGATAATAAAATTTATTTCCATACTGCGCATCCAATTGGTGCATAGAAGCCGAAGACATCAGGGCGATGTTCGTGCCGTGCTCACGATTCAGAATGAAAGCATGCTTCATGTAGCCCTCATAGCGGTTGGTATGAAGCTTGATTCTGAAGAGATTCTGAGAGTCAGAAGATGAAGCAGAAGCATGAGAGTTCAGATGATCTTCATCCTGTCCGCTCGTTCTAATCTCCTTCAAGGCGCCTAATCCACCATGAAAGATGTACTTTTCCCCCTTATACACCCAGCGGTTCTGCACATTATACTGTTCCCTGCCCGGCATATTGAAGAAGCCATCGCCATTATCGTCATGATTTTTCAGAATATTCTCATGATGAAGCAGAATCTCCGTAGCCCACTTTTCTGACAGATGCACATTGGCATCGGCATTCGCCTCTATTCGACTCTTCGTATCGCCAAAGAGATTCACCTCCACCTGCTGTTCATCCTCAGGCTGCAGACAATCCACGTTAATCTGACCCGTAATCGACTCGTAGCCGTTCTTCACCGAAGCACTACCCTTCGACACCTGGATGCCCTTCATCCAGGGTCCCGGCACATAGCCCAGGGCGTAAGGGATGGCAGCACCACGGAAATTAGGCAGATTCTCGGTAAGCATCTGCACGTAAGTGCCTGAAAGACCGAGCAGTTTAATCTGTCTGGCTCCAGTGGTCGCATCATTATAAGCCACATCTACCGAAGGATTGGTGGTGAAGCTCTCGCCCAGGTTGCAGCACGCCGCCTTGAAGAGTTCATCCTTGTTCACGGCAATGCCATTCACAGCCCCAGCCAGTCGGGAAGTTCCCGCCTTTCGGGCCACAATCTTCACCTCCTTCAACTCCTCGTCCTTGAAAATGGAATCAGATGAGGAAATGGAATCCGCAGAAGAGATGGATTTCACGGAAGAAATGGATTCCATGGATGAGATGGATTCCGCTGATGAGATGGAAATATTCTCATTTTTCGCATAAGCTTCAGCGCCGGCAACCAACAAGGCACTGAGCAACAAATATCTTGAATACATTTAATTTAAATTATATGTTGTTTCTTTGATTATCACCTCGTTAGAGTGGAGACAATGCATAACGGTAGTACCCACACTCATGTAAACCACCATGAGCGAGAGCATCAAAGCCATTATTATGTTGAACGATCGTTTCATACCTTATTATATATTATCCTTTACTACTACACTATATATATATGAGCCACTTTAAGAAGCAGCTTCTCTTCAATCTGCAAAGATAATACAAATCCATGGAATTGCTTTCAACAACCTAAGAAAAATAACAATCTTTATATTTTTTTCAAAAGAGATGTAAGCCTCAATCAAGGTTGAAAACCATAACACAAAAAAATAGGACCTGTTTCACAACAGATCCTATCACATACTTACTAAAACTAAATTAACCACTAAAAAAACTAATATCTTTTTTTTCCTTAGAGGAAAAAACTCCTTGACTTACAAAACAACAAAGAGGATATTACCTCTTCGAGAGGTTCACCAAACCTCTTCTCCTAAAATCTATTTGCAAAGTTATGCAATTTATTTGAATTCGCCAAATTCTCTAAACTTTTTTAAAAGAAAGTGGCGAATATTAATACATTTTAAAACTTATACCCCACAGTCATCAGCAATTGATGACGATTGTTATCTACTGAGGTGGCTGGAGCCGCATTGGCACCGGCATTCTCCCAGGCTGCAAATGGGTAGAAATCACCCTTCTGGCAACTATACTGGTAAGCCACATCGAAGAAAAGCCCCTGGTAGTTGAAGCCTACACCGGCTGTCACCCTGTTCGTAGCCTTCCAGTTGGTATAATCCGTAGATGTGGAATAGATGGTTCCCTGCGAAGCGATGGTCTGGTCGCGGTCGGCAGTTTCCTTGAACATCGGAGATACATAGTTGTAGCCCAGACGGAGCGACATCAGCGGAATCGGCTTGTACTCCAAACCCAGCTTCAGGGTGCTTACGCCCTGCAACGAATGCTTGGTGTGATCGTTCATGGCTGCATCGCTGCTGCTGGTCTCGTAATAGTCGCCATACCAGGAATCATAGTAGCCGCCATCCTTCACACGATTGTCCATGTGGTCGTACCAGGCATATTCATAGGTAGCACCCAGGGCGAGATAGTTGCCCACGGTGTGACCCAAGCTCACGCCTGCCTTCCATGGTGTGTTGAGGCGATAATCCAGATCCACGGAATTGGAATTGCTACCCACGGCATAATTGCCCTGGTCGTCAACAATGTTCTTATCTGTCAGCTCCAGGTCGGCAGCACCGCTCAGCGAGAGGTCGTAGAACACAGGCGAATTGACGTAGGCACCGATGCGGAACGGAGAATCTGCCACAGGGCGGAAGATAACACCCAGTTTGGCATCATAGCCCGTACCCGTGATGCGCTGGCTTTCCCAGGCTGAACCGTATGCCTCCTTATCTGCCACATAATTCTCGGTATAGTACGAGTTGCTGCGATAATGAACATCGTGCAGTCCAAGGGTGAAGCCCACCCATACACGGTTGTTGAACGACAAGCTCAGGTTGAAATCATATACGCCGATGTAGCCTTTCTGGTACTGACCGAAGAGGAAGGATTTTCCATCGTAGGTAGCTTGGTTGCCCTCTTCGTCGGTCCCCATCAGTTTATTGTAGTTGGCATCCACAGCGCTCCAAACCTGGTCGCCGGCATCCTTGCCGTATTTCTTGTCCAAATCCTTGGCATAGGCAGTCTTGGCAGATGCCCACTTGGTTTGTGAGGCACCGTTCAGATAGTTGGCTGCGGTAAGAATCTGCGAGAAATTGGTACTCTTGTGGAAGTTGAAACCGGCATTGATTTTTACACCGGCACTGTTGTCACCACCAGCCCAGACAAAACCAATCTGGTCGAAGCTAGGCACCGACTTCTTTCCATTGAAAGATATCGGCGTATTATCGAAACTGAATCGGGTATCGGCATCAGGCTGTGCAACGACGCCTGCCGAAAGACTTACCATGCTTTTACGGAAGAGACCGATGCCGGCAGGGTTGCTCGACATGGTTGAGATGTCGGCACCCAGTGCTTCCATCGCACCCCCCATACCTACATAGCGTGCAGTTCCCGTAAGGGAGTTCTCCGCAAATTTAGTATCCAGGTAGGTTTCCTGGGCAGTGGCGCTCATGGATGCCATGAGTGCACTGGCAAATAAGATATGTTTAAATTTTAAATTATTCATTTTATTCATTGTTTTTATTGATATTGATGCTTTTGCCCTTACAGGGCGCATTGCTAAATGCTGCCAATACCCAGGGTGCTGCCCTGGGCTAGGTGCTTCTGCCCTTTCAGGGCGTGTGGGGCTGAACTTCAAGACTTTTGCTTGAACTTTCAGGACGTGTTATCGGCGACCGCCGAAACCACCTCCACCGGAACGGCTTCCGCCACCACCGCCGAAGCCTCCTCCGCCGCCGAAGCCGCCACCAGAGCGACCACCGGAGTTGGAACCTCCGAAGCTGGCACCGCTGCGATTGCCGAAACCACCGAAGTTGCTGCGGTCGAAGGTATTGGTGTTGTTATTGCTGCGAGTATTGTAATTACGCTGGTTGTCACGTCCGCCAAAGTTGCGGTTGGCCACACTTCGGCGTGAACCATTACCCGAATAGCCATTGTCGCCATTATATCTAAAGCTGCGATTTCCTGCATATCCGCCAGAATTGCGGCCGCCATAGCTTACATGCCCAATCATCGGACCACTCCAGTACCAAGGACCATACCAGCCGCCGTAGCCGTAATACCACGGGTCGTACCAGCCACCATACCATCCAGCGTAGCCGTAATACCAAGGATCATACCATGGGTCGAACCATGGGTCGTACCAGCCCGCATAGTAGCCGTAGCGCCAAGGATTGTGCCATCCCCACATGCGCGAACGCCAATAATACGGACCATAGCCATAGTAGCCGTAGAACCACGGATCATAATAGCCATCCCAGCGGCTCATGCGGCGGGTGTAGTCGAAATCCTCATCCTGGTTGATGTATTTCTGGGCAAAATACGCATCATCATAGATGCTGTCGGGCATCACGCCCTTGCCCACATGAAACTGGATGATGTCGTTGCCCAGCGAATCGGTGCCCACATGCTCAAAATGACTGAAGATGCGTCCACCACGGTTGTACTCGTCCACATCACGTCCGCTTCCACTCCAATACAGTGAGTAGATGCTATCTCTACGTGCACGCTGCGCAGCATACTGCTGCTGGAGGCGTGCCCGCTTCTCTGCCTTTTCCTGCGCCTCTTTCTTCGGGTTGAAGTAGAGGTCGTCGTCCTGCGCCATCGAAGTCAATGGCATGGCTGCTGCCATCAGGACTGTCAGAAGATACATTTTCTTCATCGTATATTTCTCCTATTCTTTAGTTTCGTTTCCCAAATCATCACGGTCTGCATATCCGTGAATCATCTGCTGAATTATATATGCAAGTGAGGGCTGAAAAACAGCCTTTTCCTATCTATATAATAATTCTAGTGCAAAAATATTGCTTATCTTTATGCAAAAATACAGAATTTCCCTAAAATAATGTAGGTTTTCCCCTATTTTTTTATAATTTTGCAGAAGATTTAAAATAATTCTAGCTTTTTTGAACATTAAAAGGCGTTTTATGACAAGAAATTAATACAAATTAAACATGAAATATTTAGTAGCGACATTCAACATCGAGACCACCGCCGACTTGATGCAAGCCTGCCAGGACCTGCTTGCCGACGGAGCTGCCGAGGCAGGATTCGAATCTTTCGAGGAAACGGAAACGGGCATGGAGGCTTACGTGCAGAAGGACCTCTTTGACAAGGAGGCACTGGACGAATACATCGCCGACTTCCCTATCGTGGATACCCGCATCACCTACGACATCAAGGATGCCGAGGACAAGGACTGGAATCAGGAATGGGAGGAGCAGGGCTTCGCCCCTATCTTCGTAGCCGACCAGGTGGTCATCTACGACGCCAAGCATCCTGAGCTCTACCCCGACACCAGCAATCGCCCCGACATCATCGAGATAGGCATCGAAGCGAAACTTGCCTTCGGAACCGGCAACCACGAAACCACCCGCATGATCATCTCGCAGCTGCTGCAGATGCCGGTGAAGACCAAGCGAGTGCTGGATTGCGGCACGGGAACGGGCATTCTGGGACTCACCGCCTCCAAACTGGGTGCCAAGGAAGTGGTGGGCTACGACATCGACGAATGGAGCGTGGAGAACGCCAAGCACAATGCCGTGCTGAACGGCGTAGACAACATGGAGGTGCTCTTCGGCAACTGCAATGTGCTGAACCACGTGAGCGGCGTTTTCGATGTGGTGATGGCGAACATCAACCGCAACATCCTGCTCAGCGACATGCGCCTCTTCCGCAGCGTGATGAACATCGGCGGAACCCTGATCCTGAGCGGTTTCTACGAGGAAGATGTGCCGGTGCTGCTGGAAAAGGCGGCAGAACTGGGACTGCACGAAGTAACGAGACAGGTGGATAACAACTGGACCTGCCTGGTGCTGGGATAAAAACTGATTCAAGAAATAACTGGTTCTAAAATAGAATCGGGATAAAAAAAACGAATAAAGGCTGACTTTCCGGATTTACGGGAAATCAGCCTTTATTCGTTCTCATCAAATACCTTTTCGCTCTTGTTGCTTCCGATGCAGAGCTGCTTCAGGTCGTAATAGCTGCCGTTGTAGATATCGAAATCCACGTAGCCCTTGATGCCAGGCAGCTTTCCGGCATCGGTGTGCTGCCAGAACTTCCACTTGCCCTTGTATTGCACCTTATCCACGTAATAGTGGGCTATCCAGTAAGGATAGTCATCGAAAACGGGCGCACTCAGATATTGCTCCTTAAACTTATAATAGGTGTAGATGATAGGTTTCACATGATACCTATCCTCCACGATATGCAGCCACGTAAGCACATCACGCTGGAAATCCTCCACGCTCTTGTCATCAGGCTTATGCTCGATGTCGAGCACCGGAGGCAGGTCGCCATCCGTAAGATGCACCTGATCCAGGAAATAATACGCCTGGTCGCGGGCAGAAGATTTGTTGCTCCAGAAATGATATACGCCACGGATGAATCCGAAATCACGTGCCTGGTTGAAATTAGACCGGAAATTCTCGTCCAGCCGGCTGGAACCCTCAGTGCTCTTGATGATGACAAAGCGCACAGGGCATCTCTTGATCATCGCACCCTTCAAGCGCTCCCAATCAATCTCACCCTGATAATGGGAGATGTCGATGCCATGAATCTCATAACCCTCGGGATAAACCTCGTCGCCATAGAGCGCACGCCAGCGGAATCCCGTAGGACTGACGAAGAAATGATAAAACAGGAAGACGTAGAGAACGACTACTGCCGTTCCGCCTATCCACCAAGCCCAGCGGGGATAGCGTCTGAAAACAGAAGACGAACGCCTTCTGCCACGAGAGCCACCACGCCGAGCAGATGTACTCTTCCTCGCCATAGTCCCCTTTTTCTGTGTAGAAGCCGTTCGTCTTGTTGACATATAAAATATATGAGTATTTTTATATTACTTATATAATATACTTATATTCCGTATATTACTTGGCCTGCTCCAACTGGAGAGTCTTTGTGGTCTGATCGCAAACCTCAGATGGACCCCAGTACTGGATAGGACCTGGATA
>CAKQCH010000106.1:0-7749 GCA_934216735.1 uncultured Prevotella sp. | reverse complement strand
AGGGTATAAAAGAAATAAAATATGAGCAATACATTATCGTCATACGTCAAGGAAATGCGCAAGCAATTCGGATTGACTCAGGTAGATTTGGCCGCGAAATCGGGCGTAGGTCTCCGATTCGTAAGAGAACTGGAGCAGGGAAAAGAAACATTGCGACTCGATAAAGTTAATCAGGTTCTCCTCCTCTTCGGCCAGGAAATCGGTCCCGTTCCTATCAGAAAAGAATAAAAAACAACATACAATGAAGAAAATACTCTTATCTCTTTTAGCAGCTATCGGCTTATCAACCACGGGCTGCTCAGCACAGGCAAGTCAGGCAAGTCAATCAGCCCCATCCGACGGCATCATCGTATTGGCTCCACAGGCCTTTATCAACCAGGCAAAGGCAGATACAACCAGCATCATTCTAGATGTCCGCACTTCCAAGGAATATGCAGAAGGACATCTGGCAGGTGCCCAACAATTGGATTACCTCAATCCCGAAGCATTCAATGCCGGCATCAGTAAGTTTGATAAATCCCGCACCTACTACATCTATTGCAGAAGCGGAAAGCGAAGCCATGGTGCCTGCCAGAAAATGAAGAAGCAAGGCTTCAAGGTATATGATATGGAAGGCGGAATCCTAAACTGGACCAAGCTCGGAATGCCGGTTGAAAGATAAAAATAGCTAATAGTTTTGGTTATTTTAGAATTATTCCGTATTTTTGCAGCAACTAAAGATACAAGTTATGGTTAGATTACAAGAAAGCTTAGAAAAATTAGCCAACTTCAAACAACAGTTTGGAGATAGCTTCGGTATCACTAAACTCGGTATTTTCGGCTCGGTTGCACGAGGCGAAAATACAGATGACAGTGATATAGATATTGTTGTGGAAGTAGAAAAGCCAACTCTCTCGCTCATGCATAACTTACATGAGGCTTTAAGTAAACTATTCAATACCAAAGTTGATTTAGTCCGCTTCCGCAAGTCGCTCCGCCCTTTATTACAGTCAAACATCAATCAGGAGGCCGTTTATGTATAATCACAGTACCATCCATGACAAGCTCGAAGAAATCAAAGAATCCATCGAGTTAATACAAGAATGGAGTAAAGATGTAGAATCAGCTGATGATTTCATGCTTGCCCCAACAAAGTATATGGCCTTCAATGCTTGTGTTATGAGATTACAAGTCATTGGTGAACATGTGGGTAAACTTTTAAAGGCAGAAGAAAAGCCTTTAGATGCTTATCCTAACATTCCTTGGCAAGCGATATATGGTATGAGAAATATGATTTCTCACGAATACGCTAACGTCGACGAAGTGATCGTATATGATACTATCAAAAACGAATTGCCAGAATTGAAAAATATCATCGAAGATTTACTTCATCAATATTAATTGGCACTCAAGATTTACCCCCGAAAAGGTATAATTAATCAAACTTCACGATTAACTATACCCCTTCGGGGGTATTTTATTTTATCCGAATTTATTTCTTCAAGAGAATCCAAGCCGAATCTACTTCTTCAACAGAATCCAAGCCGAATTTACTTCTTCAACACCGGCTCGCAGGTGATGCTGACACCAAGCTTCTTGAAAATCTTCTGATCCACATCACTCAGCATCACGGTGCAATGAGCCTGACAGCCACGGAGCTTTGGCAACTGCTCCAATGCCTTCCGGCAATTCTCATCATTCTCTGAAAGAACAGAAAGAGCTACCAAAACCTCATCCGTATGAAGACGAGGATTATGACCGCCCAGATAGTTCACCTTCGTATGCTGGATAGGCTCAATCATCGACTGAGGAATCAGCTTCAACTCATGGTCGATGCCCGCCAAGTGCTTGGTTACATTCAGCAGCAATGCCGCACTGCAACCCAGCAACTCACTGCTGTGACCGCAGATAATCGTGCCATCCTCCAACTCAATCGCAGCAGAAGTATGACCCGTCGCCTTCTTGTGATCCTTAGCCGCTACAGTCACCTTGCGATAAGCCGTGGTAATATTAGCCTGCTTGAAAAGCATCTGAATCTTGCTGATCTCCGCCTCGTTGCACGCACCGGCAGCCAACTTGTTGGTAGCCGCATAATAACGGCGGATAATCTCGTTCTTCGAAGCCTCGCAGCAGGCCTCATCGTCTGAAATGCAGAAACCCACCATGTTAACACCCATATCCGTAGGCGACTTGTATGGATTGCTTCCGTAGATACCCTCAAACAAAGCGTTGAGCACAGGATAAATCTCCACGTCGCGGTTGTAGTTGATGGCAATCTTGTTGTATGCTTCCAGATGGAATGGGTCAATCATGTTCACATCGTTCAAGTCGGCAGTAGCAGCCTCGTAGGCGATGTTCACCGGATGCTTCAATGGGAGATTCCAGACAGGGAAGGTCTCAAACTTGGCGTAACCCGCACGCACCCCACGCTTGTTCTCGTTATAAAGCTGACTCAGGCAGACAGCCATCTTGCCGCTACCAGGACCCGGAGCAGTAACAATCACCAGCGGACGCTCGGTCTCCACATAATCATTCTTGCCGAAGCCCTCGTCAGAAGCGATGAGGTCTACATCATGAGGATAACCCTCGATGAGATAATGGCAGAAAGTCTTGATGCCCTCACGCTCCAGGCGCTGCTTAAAGGCGATGGCCGCAGGCTGACCGTTATAATGGGTGATGACAACAGAGCCCACCATGAAGCCACGGTTCTGGAACTCGCCACGAAGGCGCAGCACGTCCTCATCGTAAGTAATGCCCAGGTCGGCACGCTTCTTGTTCTTCTCGATGTCGGCGGCACTGATTACGATAACAATCTCGATGCTATCGCTGATTTTCTGGAACATGCGCAGTTTGCTATCAGGCTGGAAACCCGGCAAAACGCGACTGGCGTGGTGGTCATCGAAAAGCTTGCCTCCCAATTCCAGGTAAAGCTTTCCGTCAAACTTAGAGATTCTCTCCTTGATGTGCTCGGATTGAATCTTCAAATACTTCTCGTTGTCAAATCCTAACTTCATATTGTGTTATCTTTCTTTGAGTTGAATTCTATATCCTTATCGTTAAAAAACAAATCGCCTGCAAAATTACAAAAAAGTATTGAATTACGAGACAAATATGAAGATAAAGTTTCTAAAAAGTGACAGATAAGCCACAAGAATGAGAAATAAACTCGCAATCCTTTCGCCAAATCGAATTTTTGCAGTAACTTTGCACCGAATATTCAATAAAATCACAAAAATATGATTAAAGCAATGATTCTGGCTGCAGCAGCACTCACCATGAGCGCAACTTCAGCCGATGCACAGACTATGATTGAAAAGAACAACATCAAGGTGGAAAACCATCTGATGACCCCAGAGGCTCTTTGGGCGATGGGAAGAATTGGTGGCGCCGAAGCTTCGCCTAACGGCAAGCAGGTGGTTTACCAGGTAGGTTACTACAGCGTGAAGGAGAACAAGAGCCATCAGATGCTCTTCATCATGGATGCCAACGGCAAGAACCAGAAGGCACTGACCACTGATGCCAAGAGCGAGACCGATGCGGCATGGATTCAGGGCGGAGAGAAGATTGCCTTCATCCGCGAAGGCCAGCTCTGGAGCATGAACCCAGACGGCACCGGACGCAAGCAGCTCACCAACGACAAGTTGGGCATCCAGGGCTTCCGCTTCTCCCCTGACGGCAAGAAGGTAATCCTCATCAAGGAACTCCCTTACCACGGAACCATCAAGGAGAATCCTTCCGATCTGCCTCTCGCCACCGGTCGCCTCGTCACCGATATGAACTATCGCCACTGGGACCACTACGTAGAGAGCCTTCTCCACCCATTCGTGGCTGATGTTGCTGCCGACGGCACCGTCAATGCCGGCGAGGATATCCTGAAGGATGAGCCATTCGAGTGCCCTATGGCACCATTCGGAGGCATCGAGCAGTTGGCATGGAGTCCTGATTCCAAGACCATCGCCTACACCTGCCGCAAGAAGGAAGGCGTTCAGTATGCCATCTCTACCGATTCTGATATCTTCCTATATAATATAGGTACGCGCGAGACCAAGAACCTCTGCAAGGAGGCTGGCTATGTGGAGCCTAAGATTGATGCAACCAAGAGCATGAAGAACCAGGCTGTGAACGCGCCTGAGAATCTGAAAAACAACCCGGGTTACGACGTGAACCCTCAGTTCTCTGCAGATGGCAAGTACATCGCTTGGCAGAGCATGGCGCGCGATGGCTACGAGAGCGACCGCAACCGCCTCTGCGTCTACGACCTCGCCACTGGCAAGAAGAACTATGTTTCAGATAAGTTTGATTCAAGCGTAGAGGGCTTCGTATGGAACAAGGACAACAAGAGCCTCAGCTTCATCGGCGTTTGGCACGGAACCCTGAACCTCTATCAGGCCAACTTCAAGGGCGAAGTGAAGCAGATTACCGACGAGTGGGCTGACTACGGAAGCATCTCGCTTGCCAACAGCGGCAACAAGCTTCTCGCTACCAAGGCAAGCATGAGCCACCCTACTGATATCTACATCGTTACCCCTGGCAAGAATGCCAAGAGCACCAAGGTAGAGCAGATTACCCACGAGAACGACCACATTCTGAGCCAGTTGAACCTGGGCAAGTGTGAGCAGCGCTGGGTGAAGACCACCGACGGCAAGGACATGCTGGTATGGGTGATGTTGCCATCTAATTTCGATGAGACCAAGAAGTACCCTACCCTTCTCTTCTGCGAGGGCGGTCCTCAGAGTCCGGTAAGCCAGTTCTGGAGCTACCGCTGGAACATTCAGATTATGGCAGCCAACGGTTACGTCATCGTATTGCCTAACCGCCGTGGTCTCCCTGGTTTCGGCAGTGCCTGGAACGAGGAGGTTTCAGGCGACTGGACGGGTCAGTGCATGAACGATTATCTTTCAGCCATCGATGATGCTACCAAGAATCTGCCTTACGTAGATAAGGATCGTCTGGGATGCGTAGGCGCCAGCTTCGGCGGTTTCTCAGTATATTATCTCGCCGGTCACCACAACAAGCGTTTCAAGGCGTTCCTCGCCCACGACGGTGCCTTCAATCTGGAGAGCATGTACACCGATACCGAGGAGGCTTGGTTCAGCAACTGGGAGTATGAGGATGCTTACTGGAACAAGGATAAGAGTGCCAACGCCAAGAAGACTTACGAGAACAGTCCTCATAAATTTGTAGACAAGTGGAATACACCTATCCTCTGCATCCATGGCGAGAAGGACTACCGCATCAACGCCAACCAGGGCATGGGTGCCTTCAATGCAGCCCGCATGCGCGGTATTCCAGCCGAACTCCTCATCTATCCTGATGAGAACCACTGGGTATTGAAGCCACAGAACGGCGTGCTCTGGCAGCGCACCTTCTTCGGATGGCTGGATAAGTGGTTGAAGAAGTAAAGCTTTGAAGAAGTTATTATTTGAAGAAAGAAATCTTTGAAGAAAATAATTAAACAAGAGGGTGCGTCATGGACTTATGACGCACCCTCTTTTCTGTATGAACTGGCTATCCATCTTTACGCACACGTATAATTTTTCTTTGAAAAAAGTCTCATAGTCTCATTTTTAGCCGCAAAAATCACATTATAATATTGATATAGAGATATTTATAGATAATGAGACTTCTCGTAAAAAGTAGAAAGAAGTATCATTGAAGTATCATTGAAAATTATAGAAGTATCATTAAAGATAATACAATGCATGCGAAAAGCCTGTTTAAAGAATCAAAAGAATATTGCCCAAAAATAAGTCCGATGTTTGGGCACTCGTTGCCCGCATTATGGGCATTGATTGCCCAGCACAGGGGCTACCGATGCCCACTTGGTGGGCTGTGGATGCCCGTGTAACGGGCACAAACAGACCAACCCAAGGGCATAGAGGGACCATCTGATGAACTGACTTTTCCTGATTTCAGTAGACACTTTTTACTTTGTAAACTAGAAAGGTAGACACTATCAATTTTATAAAACTGAAATAGTAGACGCATTAGCTAAAAGTGCAGTCAATGAGACTTCCATGATACATTAATGAGACTTCTCGGTGCTAAAACCGAGAAGTCTCATTAATATTAATTCTTTATATATCAAGTATTTAAGCCGTATTTTTCAGGCAAAAATGAGACTATGAGACTTTTTTCGCTAAAAAAAACTTTTTCACGTAAGTGATTGATGCCTATCTATAGTGATTGCCAAAATCAAGACTTCATTTCACATACTTTCTATTACATAAAGTAATGGCATAAAAAAGGTCTGAGAAAGTGTCATGAAGGGTCATTAAGCAAAAACGAGATAACAGGCGTAACCTGTTACCTCGTTTTTTGTATAGATGAAATTTTTGATTTAGCTTACACGATTCAACTTCTTGATGATAGAGAAGATGAAGAGAGCAGATACAAGGCAGATGCCGGCGAGAACACCCCAGATGGTGATGAGGTTGAAGTTCTGACCCCACATGATGCCAGGTACCATGACCAGCTGGTTACCGATGGCTGTGGCACCGAACCAGAGACCCATCATCAAACCAGCATACTTTGGAGGAGCTACCTTCGATACAAACGAAATACCGATTGGTGAAAGCAGAAGCTCGGCAAAGGTAAGGATAAGATAGGTAGAGATGAGGAGGTTGGCACTGACACGTGTACCCTCTGTAGCAGGATCACCCTGCGCCAAAGGAAGCTCCAAGCCCATAGAACCTACTGCCATCCATACGAAACCGAGAGCGGCTACGAGCATACCCAAACCAATCTTCTCAGGAGATGTAGGCTCCTTGCCAATCTTGTTGAGCCAAGAGAACAAGGCTACACTCACTGGGGTCAATGCCACTACATAGCATGGGTTGAACTGCTGGAAGATAGGAGCCTCAACTTCTACCGCACCCTCAAGGTTGCTATACTTATAGAAGAGGAACGCGATGGCTGCAACGATTACGCCGAGCGAAATGCCCTTACCCTTGCCAGTCTTGCTCTGTGCCAATCCGAAGCATCCGTAAACCACGAAGATGCAGGCCACGAGGTTGGTAACATCGAATGCCATTGACTGCAGACCCTCTGAAGTCTTCTGAGTATAGTCACGGGCAAAGAGTGTCAATGTATTACCATTCTGATGGAAAGCCATCCAGAAGAAGATTACCACGGCGAATACCAGGCAGAGGCAGATGATGCGCTCCTTGGTCTCAGCCTTGGAAAGCTCGTTGGTCTCCTTGGCAGGAGTCTTATCGTCCTTGCTCTTGTTCTCAGAAGCAAGCACGTGCTTGTAGGTGGAGCTGAAGGCATAGTAGATGGCGATGCTGACGATGAGCGAAGCACAAGCCACGGCGAATGCGAAGTGGTATGAATCCGCCACTGATACGCTCAGACTCTCCTGCGCCCACTTCATAATCTTGATGGCTGCAGTAGGAGCAAACATGGCGCCGATGTTGATAGCCATGTAGAAAAGCGAGAAGCCTGAATCACGGTTGCTGGCATACTGTGGCTCGTCGTAGAGGCGGCCTACCATCACCTGCAGATTACCCTTGAACAATCCGGTGCCCAGGGCGATGAGGATAAGCGAAACGCCCATGGCGGCTACAGCAACGGTGTCCTTGCCAAGAGGAAGAGAGAGGACCAGATAGCCGATGAACATGATAAAGATACCTGTGGTAACCATACGTCCAAAGCCAAACTTGTCGGCTGCGATACCACCGATGATAGGCAGGAAGTAAACCATCATCAGGAATGTGGAGTAGATAGTACTTGCCAATCCGGTTTCAAAGCCGAAGTTGGCCTGCAAAT
>CAKQCH010000105.1:0-7865 GCA_934216735.1 uncultured Prevotella sp. | reverse complement strand
GCTGGAATCTCTACCGTAGCACCATTCTTCTCTGTAGTTACGTAGTTTTCTACAGGATAGATGTTGGTAGGATTGTCGATGGTGTTCTCCTCCAGACCATTCTTGGCTGAAAGGCGAATGAGCTTGCCAGCCTTGATTTCCTTGCCCTGAAGATTGATCTTCGCTGTGGTGTGCTCGGTGCTGGTGTTGGCAATCTTCAGGATTACCTCGCCCGTCTGCTCATCAAGTGTAGCTGTAGAGAAGATGCCAGGAAGGGTGTTCGCCTTCAACTTGGTGGCGAATACCTCCTTGCCATCCAACTTGGCGAAGATGCTGTCGCCTACCACCTTCAGCTCGATATCATACCACTTGCCGGTTTCAATCTTGCCAGGGCAGGTAGCAATCTGACTCTTGGCACCATTCACGATTGACTCCACACCGTGCTGGGTATTGTTCCAGCCACCAAGGTTCAACCAGCAGTAGTTGTTCTTATCCACATAGTTGAAGATGATGAGGAAACCCTCGTTTCCGGCATCCTTCTTCGCGCGTACCTTATATATATAACCGTTGCTGGTAATCTCGCCTGGGTTCAGACGGATGCAGCTTTCCTCGTTGCTGGTCTGCTTGATGAGGCTGCCCTCAGTCTTCCACTGTCCATGGATGTCGGTAGGCAGTTCCTGGAGTGTCATTGGCAGCGCCTTACCGTTCTCATCGCTGTAGCCCTTGTCCTCGAAAGAAACCTGGGTGCCCCATGTTCCCATACCCACACGGCAGATGGCTGGCTTTACACGAGCCTGCTCATAATTGTATGGATTCTCCTGGTTTACCTTCAATACACGGGTACCGATGTTGTTCGCCATCACGTTCTGAACGTAGTAAGATGGAGTTCCGAATACCTTATCAGAGGTATATTGAATCATATCCGGCGCCCACATACGGTTGTTGAGGTTGGCGAAGATAGGAGCATAGGATGCCATGGTCACAATATCAGAATTGTTCTCGATGCCCATCATATAGACAGCTTCACCGAGTGCTGCATCGAGCGAACCCATATTGCCGAAGCCCTGGGTTACGGCATATTCACCTACATAAATCTCGCTGCCCTTGCGGTCGTAGTTGTCATACTTGTTGAAGTTCTCTGCAAACCAGGCTGGGTTTCTGTAGTAGTGCTCGTCGAGCAGTTCTACGCTCTCGTTGCTTTCCCACTTAGGGTTGTCATCGCCCCAAGCCACCACGTTGCCGATGAGATGCATCTTAGGATATTTCGCCAATACGGCATCCTTGAATTTCTTGAAGCGATTGTAGTAGTGGTCGCTCTGAGCCGCAGGATCCGGCTGGTTGTTCTCATTACCAATCTCCAGATATTCGATGTTGTATGGTTCCGGATGACCATTCTTGGCACGCAGGGCACCATATTTAGAGGTAACAGGACCGTTGGCATACTCCAGGGCATTCATGCACTCGTCAATCCAAGGCTGGATGCTGTCCACAGGAGTCATGCCGCCGTGCCACAAACCAACATTCACTACATAGAGAGGCTTGGCGTTCAAATCCTCGGCAAGCTGCAGATACTCGTCGAAGCCCATACCGTCGCTGGTGCGATAGCGCCAGTTTACGTTCTTATGTCCCGGACGCTCCTCGATAGGACCGATGGTCTTCTCCCAGTGGAATGCATTCTCAGGAGACTCCTGTCCTTCTACGTAGCAACCGCCTGGGAAGCGGACGAACTTAGGATGGATGTTATAGAGAAGCTGAGCCAAATCAGGGCGCAAGCCGTTTTCGCGATTCTTGAAAGTAGGAGGGAAGAGGCTTACCACATCTAGAACGATGGTACCCTTGCCGTCGGCTACGAGTTCAAACTGTGCCTTCGCATCGTTGGCATTGGCTGTGAGTTCTGCTGTATATTTAGTCCACTTCTTGCCAACTTTGGCATTGAGTGCAGTTTCTGCATACACCTTGTCGCCCTTGGCGTTGGTGAGTCGTGCCTTCAATCCGCCCTTGTAGCTACCCTTTGCCCAGAAAGAGAGCTTGTAGGTTCTGCCCTGAACGGCGTTGATGCCCCAGAAACCTTCGTTGATGAGAGAGGCTGTGGCGGCTGGTTTGGCAGCAATGGTAAGTTGGAGAGCCTTGCCCTGTGCCTTGTTGAGCAAACCCTTGTTGATGAGTTGTGCCTGGATCTTGGCACCTTCCTGAGCCGCAGTCTTCCAGGTAGGGATGTTCTTGTCGTCATCCTCAAAGGAGCGGTTGCTGATGAGTTCGGCATAGAGACCGCCATCAGCAGCATGGTTGATATCCTCGAAGAAAATACCATATAAATTAGGTGAAACCTTGACGCCTGGGTTAGAGGCATCTACGTTGATGGTTACCTGGGCATTGGCTGCCAATGTTGTGGCGAGCACAGCCGAGAGTAAAAAATGTCTTTTCTTATTCATTGTTTATTCTTTAGGCTTGTTTTTGATGTTGCTTTTTGATGTTATGGCATGAAAGCAAGCAGTGCTTGAATCCATGCCGCTATTAAAACACAGTTGCAAAAGTACACAAAAAGCACAAAAGATAGGTGGATAAAATGAATTATATAGTGTAAAAAGGTGGATTTCTTGCTGAAATCCACCTTTTTTATATCATTTCGTTGTCTTTTGGACGAATGCACAATTGTTACTTGCCATCATCTGGCAAAGGCCAGTTGGGTGATGGCTTGCGGGCAGCTCTCATCTCCTTGTCGAATTCCTCTACCATTTCTGGCAGTTCCTTGGCAAGGTTGTGACTCTCCGTAGGGTCGTTCTTCAGGTTGTAGAGTTCCAGCGGAGCGTTTTTCTTGATGGTTACGCATTTCCAGTCGCCCTTTCTTGCCGCACGCTGCTTGCCTGGAAATTCCCAGTAGAGCAGTCGGTTGTCGGTGTTGATAGGCTTACCGTCCTGATAGGTCTGCTTGCCGTAGAAGAGGGGCAGGATGTTGATGCCGCTGTAGCCTTGAGGCAGTGCCTGCTCTGAACCGGCGAGGGCTGCGAAGGTAGGCATCACATCAGGGAAGTAGATGATGTTGTCGAGCGTCTGCACGGGTACGCGGTTGGGCTGGTTCACGATGAACGGCACGCGGATGCCGCCTTCGTAGAGCTGTGCCTTTCTGCCTCTGAATCCGGCATTGCAGTTGAACAGCTTCAGTGGGGCTTGCACGGCTGCGCCGTTATCCGAAGCGAAGATGACGAGCGTGTTGTCGCGGAGCTTCAACTTGTCCAGGGTCTTCAGCAGTCTGCCGATGGCTGCATCCATGTGGGTAACGAGCGAGGCATATCGCTTGTCGTTCATATCCCACGTTTCGTCGTCATACCACGAGGTGTTGTCAATGATGTATGGCTCGTGGGGTGCATCGTAGGCGAGATAGAGGAAGAACGGATGGTTCCTGTTGCGCTTGATGAAGCTGATGGCATCATCGGTAGAGATATCGGTGTTGTGCTTCACGTGCTTGTCGTGCTCGTTTGCCTTGATGTGGATGAGCTTGTCGTTGTCGAACCGGTTGTAGGGATAATAATAAGGTGAGTTCGACTCTACGGTGCTGATGAGCCAGCCGTGGAATTCATCGAAGCCACGGTAGATAGGAGATGCCTTCGGGTCGTATCCGTCGAGATGCCACTTGTTGACCAGACAGGTTTTGTAGCCTGCGGCTTTCAGCACGGTGGCGAGGGTGGTATCGGTGGGCAGGATGTTGGCTCTGCGCACGATGGTGGTATCGCCTTTCGGATTAATCTTGTAACCGGTCAGTCCGCCGGCTGTGCAGGTGTTGTCGCGGATGGTTGTGTTGCCCGTGTTCTTGCCTGTCATCAGGGCGCAGCGGGATGGCGAACTGATTCCCGAACCGGCATAGCTCTGCGTGAATCGGGTTCCCGTTTCGGCGAGCTGGTCGATGTTCGGGGTCTTGATACATTGACTGCCATAGCAGGAGAGGTCGCCCAATCCGAGGTCATCAGCTAGGATGAAGACGATGTTGGGGCGGTCGGGAGTAGCCTTCTGGCTGCTGTTTCCGTTGGCTTCTGGGGTAGCTGAGGCTGCGTTGGCAGCCAGTCCCGGGAGGGCGGCAGCCAGACAACTGCTACAATAGATCAGTTTCTTTTTGTTCATGATTGCTTTTTTTGTTTATGTTGTTTTCAAGTTTTATCTTTTTTGTTTATTTTCCGTACGCCCTTTTAAGGCGTACGGATCTTTATTTCAGCACTTCGAGTGCTTTCTGGAAAGCCCTGTCGGTGGCTCCAGCGGCATTCTGATAGATGCCCTTGATTTCATTCTCCGTCATCGGGTCGAGGAGATAATCGGGAGTGATACCCACGCCTTCCAGCAGTCTGCCCTGTGCATCCTTGGTCATGCAGGTAGGCATGTAGAAATACAGATAGCTGGTTACATTTCCCTTCCAGCCGCCGTTGCTTGCCGAGTTATCCATCAGCATGGATTGGGCTCCGCAACTGTTTCTGCCGATGAGTTTCACGTGGTTGCCCTGGCTCTTCAGAATAAGCGAGGTAATCTCCGACATGCTGGCACTGTGGTTATCCAGCAGGATGGCGGTAGGAATTTCCCGCTTCAGACTGCTTCCGGTAACGGCGATTCGCTGCGGAATCCATGGGGTATAGCTATATGGGTTGTTATCTTCCTTCTTGCGAACGTAGGCATAAATGGCTGGCTGGGTTACCAGAAAATCGGTCAGCAGTCGGGTATCAGCCACGGTACCACCGCCATTGCTTCTCACATCCAGGATAAGCTTCTTGATATCGCCCTTAGCCAGTGGTTCCAGGAATTTGCTGCGATAGGTTTCTACCAGTTCATGGCCTGTGGTAAACTTCAGGTCTTCCCAGAAACTGGTGAATTCCCTTTCGTGCCACAGATAATCTGCCAATCGCTGAGCCATCCAGTTGCGGAAGGCTTTTTCCTCAGCCAGAGCCGGATATTTCGAATTCTGGGTAAGAAGGTCTTTCAGGATGCCTACTGCCTCGGTGTTATCTGCTGAGGCTGGAAGTGACTGGATGAAAGATGGGGCGCTCTGATAGGCAGCGCACGAGAGATGATAAAGTCCCTGATAGTTCTTGCCTGCATTGTAAGCCTCCATCTTGGTGATGGCAGCCTTCACCTGGTCTGATGCCAGATACTGGTTGGTTTGCGCCAGGAGCAGGTTGGCTTCTTCCTTTGCCTGGTCTATCTGGTTCGCATCGGTCACTAGTTCGCTGGCTTTCGTGGCAATCATCTGTTCGTCGATATGATACTTGTTTTCTGCATTCGTAGGCAGATAATCAGAATGATAGGTATAGACACAGTTTTCCGAGATATAGAAATTGCTGAATCCCAGATAGAAAACACCTAGGGCATCTTTCACGAAACCGCCCATCATGCTGAAGTTGTCGGTCAGACTTCCGAAGGATGTACCGTCATCCTTCAAGTGGTTGCGGGTGTAATCCCAGTGGTAGGCCATCGGGAAGATAGGTTCTCTTTCGTAGAGTTTGCTTTCAAACCGAACCGTCTCTGTGGATGAATGGGAAACCGGAAGGGTGATTTTCACGAAGAAATGCTGGTCGATAATCTGATTCATGATTTCCTGGAAATACTGCTTCGCCTTGACATTGTCTGCCAGGATTTCAGCCTGTGTATTTTCAGATGAAGGCTTGAAGGTTTTCAGAGCTTCAAACTTCGGCTTGTACATTTCATACACCTGTTCCCAGGAGAGGGAAGAGACGCCTGCCTGTTCGTTGAGGTCGCAATAGCGCTGGTTCATCACCCTCCAGAATATCTCAAACAAGTCGCCGTATGAACGGACGTTGGCATCGGTATAATCGGAAATCGACTTAGAGTTGGCGTCGTTATCCGATACACAACTGGTCAGCGACATCGCAAGGGATGCTGCCGACAACAGGAAAACCAGAAAGAATCGCATTCCACCTATTTTATATATAGGGCTTCTCATATCTGCTGTTATTTTTAAATGAATTTTTTAAGGCTTCTGCCCTTTCTGGGCGTGTGGAGCTAGAATAGTTTGTAGGCAATGCCAGCGGTGATGACGCTGGAGTTGCGGCGGGCAGTCTTGCTTGTACGGGCTTTCTCCTCGTAGATATGCGAGAAACCGTATTGGAAGTTATACCCGATGGAGCCATCTATTCTTCCGAAGGAATACCCCACCTTGATACCGGCTTCACCTCCAAAGAGGCTGCGGCGCAGATGGTTCTCGTTCTTCTTGAAATCGTAGGTGGTGTTATACTTGATATAGGTTCCGTCGCCCTTGTATCCTTGCATGATGTTCATCGGATAGATGCCCTTGGTGTGCATGGAGGTGAAGTACTCGTAATATACGCCCACCTGTGGCTTGATCCACAATCCCTTTTCGTGGTAGGGATTATGAATCAGATAATATCCCACATGCAAGGGGATGCTGATGAAATTGTTATTGTATCGGGTGTTCCAGGAGTCACCGCCCAGATTCTGGTACAGGTAGTCGCGCTGTACGAAGCGGATGCCGGTTCCCACAGCCAGGTTGTCAACTGCCAGATATTCCGCCCCGATACCAGTCGCCACTCCCGGTCTCACCTTATAAGTAGTGGTGGACAAGCCCGATACATCCGTATCGAGCACACTGCAACTGACACCAGCTTCCGCCTCCACCTTCCATCGGTAGGAGGTCTGCTGTGCCTGAATGCCCTGGCTGCAGAAGGCAAGGACTATGGCAAAATATACCTTTCTCATAAATAGCATGGATTAAAATGAAAAAGCTTTAATATAATAGCACCAATCCTGCAAATGCCGCATAGAGTATCATGCGGATGGGATTGATCTTCATCACCTTCACGCCGATAAAGGTGGCGAAGAAGAGGGCGATGGAGATGTAGAAATGCCAGGGATTGGCTGGCGTAGAAAAGTTCTCGCCATTCATCAGGAGCAGGGCTGCGGCTCCCACCAAGCCGACGATGGCAGGACGGAGACCGATGAAGATGCTCTGAACGGCTGAGGTTTTCATATACTTGTACAGCATTCTGCTGATAAGAATCATCAAAATCAAAGAGGGGAGAACCAGGGCAAAGGTTGCCACGGCACTTCCGAGTATGGCCATCATACCGCCCATGCCTGCATTGTGCACAGCGGTATAGCCGCAATAGGTAGCAGCGTTGATGCCGATAGGTCCTGGTGTCATCTGCGAGATGGCAACGACATCCGTGAATTCTTTCATCGTCATCCAATGATACTGCGTTACCACCTGTCCCTGAATCAGGGATATCATGGAATAGCCACCTCCGAATCCGAAGATGCCTATCTGAAGAAATACGATGAAAAGCTGAAGGAATATCATATATATAATAATGTGTAAAGTTGATAGGGCATTCCTATATATTAGGCGTAGCCCCTATAAACCATTAACTATAAACTTTTAACTAGTCTTACTCCGTTGGCTGGATGAACTGTCCATAGATGTAGCCTCCCACGCCAGCGGCAATAATCACCCAGATGGGGTTGACACCTACCAGCCATATCAGAAGGGCGGAGAGGATAGGAACCCAGCAGTTGACGAGAGAAATCCTGGCGCTCTTGGCTAGCGAGAACGTAGGAACAGCGATCAGTGCCACGACGGCAGGACGGATACCTGCAAAAATGGCAGCCACCACCTTGTTGTCTTCAAACTGATGGAAAAATATGGCTATCGCCAAGATAATAAGAAATGATGGCAACGAAGCGCCGAGGGTGCAGACGATGGCTCCCGGTATCTTTGCCAACTTATATCCGAGCAGGGAACTCATGTTGATGGCCAAGGCTCCCGGACAAACCTGGGTAGTAGCGATGGCATCCAAGAATTCCTCCTTCGTCATCCAATGATGCTTATCGACGACTTCGGATTCTATAATAGGAATCATGGCATAGCCACC
>CAKQCH010000104.1:0-7916 GCA_934216735.1 uncultured Prevotella sp. | reverse complement strand
CGTTAGTTCAGTTGGTTAGAATGCCTGCCTGTCACGCAGGAGGTCACGAGTTCGAGTCTCGTACGCACCGCTGAAACCTCTGAGAAGTGATTCTCGGAGGTTTTCTGTTTTTATACCCCTTCAGTACCCTTATACCCCCTCAGTATTCCTTTATCCCCCTCAGATTCACGTCTTATCTTTTTTCTCCCGTTATCTTGTCTCTCTTCGCTTTTATGTTATATCTTTGTTAAGTAGGCCGAAAAATTTTGTTATTTGCCTAAAATGCAGTACCTTTGTAGCGGAATTTAAGATATAAGAGAAGAAAATGATTATCATTGTCACAATTCTGGCTTACTTCTGCGTGCTCCTGGTGTTCAGTCACCTCACGGCAAGGAGTGCCAGCAGCAACGAAACGTTCTATAGGGCCAACAGGCGTTCGCCCTGGTATATGGTAGCCTTCGGAATGGTGGGAGCCTCTATCTCGGGCATCACCTTCGTCAGCGTGCCCGGCATGGTGATGAAGACTGATATGACCTATCTGCAGATGTGCCTCGGCTTCATCGTGGGCTATTTCCTCGTAGGTTTCCTCCTGCTCCCCATCTACTACAGGTATAACCTCACCACCATCTACAGCTATCTGCAGCAGCGGTTGGGCGAAAGGTCGTACAAGACGGGCGCCTCGTTCTTTCTCTTGTCGAAGATGACGGGGGCGGCGGTGAGATTCTTCGTGGTCTGCATCCTGCTTCAGCGCTTCGTGCTCGACGGGGTGGGCGTTCCTTTCTGGCTTACGGTGCCCGTGATGGTGATGCTCATCTGGCTCTATACCCGTAAGGGCGGCATCAAGACCCTGGTGTGGACGGATTCCTTCCAGACCGCCTGCATGTTTGCCGCACTCATCCTCATTATCTATCAGGTGGTGGCAGCCCTGGGCATGACGCCTGCGGAAGCCATCCAGGCGATAGCCCACGACAGTCATTCGCGCATCTTCGTCTTCGACGACTGGGTGTCGAAGCAGAATTTCTGGAAACAGTTTCTGAGCGGCGTATTCGTGGTTATCGTGATGACGGGACTGGATCAGGACATGATGCAGAAGAATCTTACCTGCAAGTCGCTGCGGGAGGCGCAGAAGGACGTGTGCACCTATGGTTTCGCCTTTGTGCCCGCCAATCTGCTCTTTCTGAGTCTGGGTGTGCTGCTGATGATGCTGGCGCAGAAGCAGGGTGTGGCGCTGCCTGAGGCTCCTGACGACCTGCTGCCGATGTTTGCGGCATCGGGCGTGATGGGAACCCTGGTGGTGGTATTGTTCACCATCGGCATCGTGGCGGCGAGCTTTTCGAGTGCCGATTCGGCACTCACGGCTATCACCACGAGTCTCTGTGTGGATATCCTGGGCAGGAAAGATGATGTGAAGCTTCGCAATCGCATGCATCTGCTGGTGGCCGTGGTCTTCATGGTCTTCATCATCGCCTTCAAGGCTATCAACTCTACCAGCGTCATCGATGCCATCTATATCCTCTGCTCCTACACCTATGGTCCGCTGCTGGGTTTGTTTGCCTTCAGTCTGCTCACCAAGCGTGAGGTGAACGACCGCTGGTCGCCCTGGGTGTGCGTGGCGAGTCCGATGATCTGCTTCGCCATCGATACCCTTACCTCGCAGCTCACGGGGTATAAGTTCGGCTACGAGCTCCTGATGCTGAATGGTGCCCTGACCTTCGCCGGTCTCGCCCTGATAAGAAAATAGAATATTCAATTCAATTAAACAATAATGAAAACAAAAGTGTTATTCGCAGCTTTGTTGCTCAGCGCAACAACAGCTTTCGCCCAGCAGGAAAAGTTGGGCTCTGGCATCGACAAGGCCAACATGGACTTGAGCATCAAGCCAGGAACTGATTTCTATCGCTATGCCGCAGGCAACTGGATGAAAAACAATCCGTTGGATGCCGAGCATACCGACAACGGTGCTTTCACCGACCTCTATGAGCAGAACCAGAAGCGCATTCAGGACATCATCCTGGAGTATGCTTCCAAGCCACAGCAGAAGGGTTCGCTGGGCCAGAAGATCGGTTCTCTCTACAACCTCCGCATGGACAGCGTTCGCCTGAACAAGGAGGGATGGGCGCCTATCAAGCCAACTCTCGACCGCATCGCAGCCATCAAAGACCGCCGTGAGTATCAGTTGGTTACCGCTCAGCTCGACTTCCGTGGCGAGGGTACCATGATGTTCGGCATCGGCGTGGATGCTGACCTTCGTGATGCTGCCAACAACATCGTTCAGGTGGGTCAGGGCGGCATCGGACTGGGTGTTCGCGACTACTACGTGAACGACGACGACCAGACCAAGAAGATTCGTGAGGCTTACAAGGCTTACATGAAGAAGCTCTTCCAGATGGTGGGCAACGACGAGGCCACCGCACAGAAGAAGATGGAGGCAGTGATGGCCATCGAGACCCGCATCGCCAAGGCTAGCTACAGCCAGGTGGAGCTGCGCGACATCGACAAGAACTATCACAAGATGACTTACAACCAGTTGGTTACCGACTATCCTGGCATCGACTGGGGTAACGTGTTCCTGGCATCCGGTTTCCCTGCCTTCAAGGAAATCTGCGTAGGTCAGCCTGAGCCAATCCACGAGGTGGAGAAGGTGCTTGCCGAGACATCTCTGGATGATTTGAAGACATACGCCGAAATCAAGGTTATCGCTGGTGCTACCAGTGTGTTGAGCGATGATTTCCGTGCCGTAGCCTTCGAGTTGAGCAAGGTGATGAGCGGTGTTCAGCAGGACCGCCCTCGCTGGAAGCGTGCCGTAGGTACCGTGAGCGGCATTTTGGGCGAGGCTATCGGCAAGATTTACGTAGAGAAGTACTTCCCAGAGAGCAGCAAGAAGCGTATGCTCGACCTGGTTCACAATCTTCAGACAGCCCTGGCTCAGCGCATCGACGAGGCTACCTGGATGAGTGCGGCTACCAAGGCGCAGGCTAAGGACAAGCTGGAGAACTTCATTATCAAGATTGGTTATCCTGACAAGTGGAAGGATTATAGCGGCTTGCAGGTAGACGACAGTCTTTCGCTCTACGAGAACATGGGCAACATCTCTGAGTTCTTTGCCAAGGATGCCATCGCCCGCAAGGTGAACAAGCCAGTGGACAAGATGGAGTGGGGTATGACTCCTCAGACCATCAATGCCTACTACAATCCAACAACCAACGAAATCTGCTTCCCTGCTGCCATTCTGCAGCCTCCATTCTTCGACCCAACAGCCGATGATGCGATGAACTATGGCGGTATCGGTGGCGTAATCGGTCATGAGATGAGCCACGGTTTCGACGACCAGGGCAGCCAGTTTGACAAGACCGGTAACCAGCACAACTGGTGGACAGCAGCCGACAAGAAGAACTTCGAGGCGCGCACCAAGATTCTGGTAGACCACTTCAACAAGATTGAGTTGGCTGGCAAGAAGGTGAACGGCCAGATGACTTTGGGTGAAAACATCGGTGATAACGGCGGTTTGAACATCGCCTTCCGTGCACTTCAGAATGTGATGAAGACAGAGAAGTTGGGCGTAAAGGATGGTTTCACTCCTGAGCAGCGTTTCTTCCTGGCATGGGCTCGTGTATGGGCTGGCAACGCCCGTCCTGAGTACTTGCAGTACTTGATGACCGTGGATGTTCACTCACCAAACGAGGCTCGTGTAAACGGTGCCCTGCCAATGGTGGATTCATGGTATAAGGCATTCAACATCAAGAAGGGCGACAAGCTCTTTGTTCCAAAGAACAAGCGTGCTCATATCTGGTAAAAACATAAAAAAAGTCTTGCAGGCTATATGCTTGCAAGACTTTTTTTATGCTTGTTGCTTTCTTTGCAGAAAGCATCGTAGGCTAGACTGATTACTTCGTTCCGAAATAAAGGAAGAGCATTCCGAGCAGAACGAGGAGAAGGTCTATGAACTTCGCCTTGAGGTTCTTCTCGTGGAAGATGGCGGCTCCGAAGAGGAAGCTGACGATGACCGAACCACGACGAATCATGCTCACGATGCTGATCATGGCACCCGGCAGACTCAATGCGTAGAAATAAACGAAATCGGCTGCCGAAAGGAAGATGCTGATGAAGATGATGCTCCAGTGCCAATGGAATGGGGTGGAGTTCTTCTTGGTAGGCCACCATATCATCAGGAGCATCGCACCCATGAGGAAGCACTGGTAGATGTTATACCAGCTCTGCACAATCATTCTGTCCAATCCCACACCGCCATTCTCGGGTGGAGCCATCAGATACTTATCGTAGAGTCCGCTCACCGCTCCGAGCACGGCAGCCAGCACGATGAAGTAAATCCACTTGTTGTGCTTGAAGTCGATGCCCTCCTTCTTGCCGCTGCGCGAAAGCATGGCAAAGGAGATGACGGCGAGGATGACACCAATCCACTGGTAGAGGTTGAGCACCTCGCCATAGACCAGCAGGGCGCCCACGAGTGTCATCACGGGGCGGGTGGCATTGATAGGTCCCACGATGGTGAGGGGCAGATGCTTCATGCCGAAATAACCGAAAATCCAACTGCTCAATACGATGAAACTCTTGAGCACGATGTACTTGTGAACTTCCCATCCACCTTCAGCCACATGGAACATGGTTCCATCTAGCGAATTTCCTGTATAGCTCAAGATGATGAACGGCAGGAAGATGAGCGATGAGAAGAGCGTGTTCAGAAAGAGCACGGGAATCACTGCGTTACCTGAAAGCGCCTTCTTCTTGAAGGCATCATAGAATCCCAGCAGCGCTGCTGAGAGAAATGCTAATACTAACCACATAGTAGTTGTTTTATATTTATTTGTTTTAATTTAAATTGTGTATTGCTTTAATTTAAATCATACCCCACGTCTTCCAGGAACAGTGCGTTGCCTGGCATGCTTTCGCCTGCATCGCTGCGGCTGCCATTGTGCAGGATGTCGAGAAACTGATCCATCGTAATCTTGCCCCTGCCCACATCGATGAGCGTTCCCACCACGGCTCTTACCATGTTACGGAGAAAGCGGTTGGCGGTGATCTCGAAATACCAGGTGGTAGGCGAGGTCTGTACCCATCGGGCTGCGGAAACGTGGCAGATGGTGGTCTTGTTGTCACCGCCCGCCTTGCAGAAAGCCGCATAGTCTTCGTGGTGCAGGAAATGCTGCGCCGCCTGGTTCATCTTTTCGAAATCGAGCGGGTAGTTCATCTGCAGCGAATAGTGGCGCTCGAAGGGATCCTTGCGCGTATGGATATAATAATGATAGGTACGCGAGGTGGCTGAGAAGCGGGCATGCATCTCGGCATCTACTTCCCGAACTTCATAGACGGCGATGTCGCGTGGCAGAATTCTGTTCAGACGATACACCAGCTGGTCAGCTTCCATCGGGAGTCTTTCGAAGTCAAAATGCGCTGCCATATTCCGGGCGTGCACCCCCGTATCGGTTCTTCCAGCTCCCACCACCTCTATCTCTTTTCTGAGAAGGATGGAGAGGGCGCGCTGCAGTTCCTGCTGCACCGAATTGGCGTTGGGCTGAATCTGCCAGCCGTGATAATTGGTTCCGTCGTAACCAAAGAATATAAAATATCTCATTCTCTTTTTTCTCTAAATTCGGGTGCAAAGTTACTAAAAAAACGTGAAATTTGGTATAATAATACAGAATATTTTCAAAAATGATACAATCTTGAAAGAAAAGTGCGATTTTATTTTGCAATATGCTAATAATTGTGTACTTTTGCCAACGATTTTGAAATTATAGATTATGGCACAGAACATATTCAGGGGCTTAGGTGTTGCCCTCATTACTCCTTTTAAGGCCGATGGTTCGGTAGATTATCAGTCTCTCAAGAGATTGGTAGAGTTTCAAATTGACAATGGTGCAGACTTCCTCTGCATCCTTGCCACCACTGGTGAGGCTCCATGCCTGACCCAGGAAGAGAAAGACAAGATCACAGAATTGGTTCTTGACGTGAACAAGGGTCGCGTTAAGATTTTGAAATATTGTGGTGGAAACAATACCGCTGCCGTGGTTGAAGAAATCAAGAACACCAACTGGAAGGGCATCGACGGTATCCTCAGCATCTGCCCTTATTACAACAAGCCATCGCAGGAAGGCTTATACCAGCACTTCAAGGCTATCGCTCAGGTGAGCCCGCTGCCTATCGTGCTCTACAACGTTCCGGGTAGAACAGGTGTGAACATGAAGCCTGAAACAACTTGCCGCATCGCCCGCGACTTCCCTAACGTGGTGGCCGTGAAGGAGGCTAGCGGAAGCCTGGAGCAGGTGGATGAAATCATCAAGAACAAGCCAGACAACTTTGAAGTAATCAGTGGCGACGATGCGCTCACCTTCTCAATGGTGGCAAGTGGTGCTGCGGGCGTCATCTCCGTTATCGGAAATGCGCTGCCTAAGGCTTTCAGCCGCATGATCCGTCTGGAGTTCCGCGGCGAGTACGAACCAGCCCGCAAGATTCATCATTCGTTCACCGAACTCTACAGTCTGCTCTTCGTAGACGGTAACCCTGCCGGCGTGAAGGCACTCTTGAACGACATGGGCTTCATCGAGAACGAGCTTCGCCTGCCGCTGGTACCTACCCGCATCGCTACCAAGCAGAAGATGAGCGAGATTTTGAAGACACTGAACATTTAATCACTATACATGATGGCAGAAGACAGAAAGATTATTCATGAGATTACACCGCTGATGGGAAAGGACGTGCTCTACATCGCCGACAGGCACAAGAAGGAGTTCACGTATCCTATCCACAACCACTCTGTGTATGAACTTAACTTTGTAGAGAACGCAGCTGGCGTGAAGCGCATCGTGGGCGATTCGCAGGAGATAATCGGCGATTTCGACCTCTGTCTGATTACTTCTGCCGACTTGGAGCATGTTTGGGAGCAGAACGGCTGCCAAAGCGAGGACATCCGCGAGATAACCATCCAGTTTGACTTCAGCATGGGTGAGGAGACGCTTTTCGGCAGAAATCCCTACGCCAGCATCACCCGAATGATGCAGGAGGCGAAGAAGGGACTCTGCTTCCCGATGAAGGGCATCATGAAGGTATATGAGAAGCTGGATACGCTGAGCTCGGTGAAGGATGGATTCTATGCCGTTCAGCAGTTTCTCACCATCCTCTACGAGCTTTCTAAATGCGAAGGTGCCCGCACGCTGGCATCCTCCAGTTATGCCAAGGTGGCGGTGGAGGATGACAGTCGCCGCATCCTGAAGGTGAAGAACTACATCTCCAAGAACTATATGGATGATTTGCGCTTGCCTCAGCTCGCCTCCATGGCGGGCATGAGCTCAAGTGCGTTCAGCCGTTTCTTTAAGTTGCATACCGGAAGAAACATTTCAGAATACATCATCGACCTTCGCTTGGGCTATGCCGCCCGAATGCTCGTGGATACAGCCAAGAGCATCAGCGAAATCGGTTTCGACTGCGGATTCAACAACCTGAGCAACTTCAACCGCATCTTCAAGAAAAAGAAGGGATGCTCGCCTAGTGAGTTCCGTGAGAACTATCACAAGACGAGAATCATCATATAATAGATAGGTGTAGCCGGGGGATGGGAGAGTTTCCGTTATAAGTTGTTAGCTAACGTAATCGTTTAAGTAAATTTATCGTAAATCTTTTCCTGTTTTCATGCTTCTTTCAGAAAAAAGATGTATATTTGCAACACGAATGAAGGAAATAGATCGTAATAATAAAAAAAGTAATTCAACATTTAAAACTACTATAACGATTATGAAACAATTCATGGATGAAAATTTCCTGCTCGACACAAAGACTGCGCAGGACCTCTTTCACAATCATGCGGCTAAGATGCCAATCATCGATTATCACTGCCACCTCATCCCAGAGATGGTAGCTAATGATCACAAGTTCAAGAGCATTACAGAACTCTGGCTCGGTGGTGACCACTACAAGTGGCGTGC
>CAKQCH010000103.1:0-8080 GCA_934216735.1 uncultured Prevotella sp. | reverse complement strand
GAGGGATTGGCCATTGCTGATTATGAAAAGGATTGGGTGAAACACCCTGTGCTCCATTTCGACTTGAGTGGTGCCAAGCACATGGGGGTAGAGCAGCTGGAAAGGTATCTGGCAGATATGCTTGAAGAGCAGGAAATGCGTTGGGGATATGAGAGTCATCAGGTAGATGCCAACCTCCGTTTGAAAGACCTGGTGAAAAAAGCATACAGGCAGACGGGCGAGAAGGTGGTGATTATCATAGATGAATATGATGCCCCTTTGCTTGATGTGGTGCATGAAAAGGAGAATCTGAAACCGCTGCGCCTCATCATGCAGAACTTCTATAGTCCCATCAAGATGCTCGATCCATACCTGGAGTTTACCTTTATCACAGGCATCACCAAGTTCTCGCAGCTCAGCATCTTCAGCGAACTCAACAATCTCGATAACATCAGCATGTTCGACCAGTATTCAGCCATCTGTGGTATCAGCAAGACCGAACTTACTACGCAGATGAAACCGGATGTGGAGGCGCTGGGCGAAGCCCTTGGCATGACATACGAGGAGTGCCTGGCGGAGTTGACACATTTTTATGACGGCTATCACTTCAGTAAGAAATCAGAAGATATCTTCAATCCGTTCAGCCTGGTAAAGGCGTTGAACGCACACGATATTGCTCCTTACTGGTTTGGTTCGGGTACACCAACTTATCTTATCAAGACGCTGCAGAAATATCATGTTAATGTGATGGATATCGAGAAAAAATCATGTGATGTGGATGACTTCGATGTTTCGCCCGAAATGGTGACATCTGCGCTTCCGCTGCTCTATCAGAGCGGTTACCTCACCATCAAGAAGTATAACCCGATGCTGCATCGCTATACTTTGGAATATCCTAACCGAGAGGTGAAGATAGGCATGCTCAAGAGTCTTGCGCCCAACTATCTTTCGCCAATATCTTTGGATAACAACAGTTTGGTGGGTGATATCCTGGAAAAGCTCTATGAGGCAGATGTTGAGGGTGCGATGGTGCGTCTGAAGGCTTATCTTGCCAGCATCTCTAATCGTTTGAGCAACAAAAGTGAACGGGATTTTCAGACGGTGTTCTATCTTATCTTCAACCTGATGGGTGCCTACATGCGGGTAGAGGAGGATAGTGCGATAGGCAGGGCTGATGCCGTGGTGTATATGCCCGATGCTGTGTTTGTTTTTGAACTGAAATATGATGGTTCTGCAGAGGAAGCAATCAGGCAGATAGATGAAAAGGGATATCTGATTCCGTATTTTGCCGATGGCAAGCGCCTGTTTAAGATAGGTGTAAATTATGATAGTAATCAGCGAACCATCAGTGATTGGAAGATTAAGGAAGAATAAGGAAGATTAGAAAAAGTTGGTGACCTTCATCTGATGAAGCCCACCAACTTTTTTCGAGTGATAGAATCGTTTTAACTCATGCAGCTCGTAACGCCGAGCGAAGTGGCTACGGCAGTAAGAATCGAGATTAAAATCTGAATCAATGTCTTCCAGTTTTCCTTCTTCATAGGCAGTAGTTTTAGTGATTAATGATTAGTGGTAAATGATTATTTTTAGCGATGTGATAGGATAGAAGAGTAGCCCCCGAAGGGGCTAACTCTACAGAGTGATGTGCTCGTTATCGCCATTGCTTCCGGTTCCGTCACCGGTTCCGCCGCCCTGACTGGTGTTGCCACCCGAGCCTTCGCTGCCCGTTCCACCTGAGCCTTCGCTGCCAGTTCCACCAGTGGTTCCGCCACCCTGGGTGTTGCCGCTGCCACCTCCGTCAGAACCGCCGCCAGGGGTGGTTCCGCTGCCGTCCTCTTCGCCTCCACGGGCGTCGTAGGCAGTAATCTTGCAGAGCTTCTTCAGCTCGCTGTTACTCCAGTTCTTGGTATTTTTTACCAACAGATGGATGCCCTCCACGCTAGCCGAAGTAACCTTGTCGCGGCTCACCTCCCCACGTGAACTCATGCCGATGGAGAAGAGGCCCAGGTCGCCCAGACGCACACTCTTGCCGTCGAGAATCAGCTCCTTCAGGCAGTCGAGCATATCCATCATCACGCCGTGCACGGTGCCGCGGCTGTAAGGCGAGTTGTGGGATGAAATGTGATCCACGAACTCCTCGAAGTTCATCTCTCTGTCGGTAACCACAGTGGCATACCAGAGTTCCTTACCAGCGTTCTCACCCGTCTGAGGGGTGCGCTTAATCTTACGATACTTAATGTTTCCTTGTCCCATAAGCTTTCTAGTGATTAATGATTAGTGATTAATGATTTTTATTGACGTAGGAGTAGAGTCCGGAGACTCTTTTCTCCCAAGTAGTCATCAGGAGCCTTTCTTCTGAATGACGATGCAAAGATACGGCTTTTTTCTGATACCACCAAATTTCGGGTGGCGATAAGGCGCAATTTTCAGCAGCTTCTGATTCCGAATTTCGTTAATAAAGCTAACTCGCAGTTTTGTGTGCTGAGAAACATAGTCTTTTGTGCTAAGAAACATAGTTTTGTAAGAGAGAACAAACATCGTTTGATAACAATAACAGTTTTGTTTTCCGAGGGAAGAAAAAGGTATAAGGAAATTTTATATATTATATATAAATATATAATATATAACTTTAATTCTTACTTCTTTTCCGCTAGGGGTGATGGAGCGGAATTTAAAACTGTTATTGTTATTGTTATCAATTGCAGTATTTGGGTGTTATTTCAGGGCGGCAAAAAACTTCTTATTTTTTTCCCGAAATTATTTTGTTGTTTCGAAAATAATCATTATCTTTGCGCCCACGAAAATGAAACACCTGTTTCCCTCGTTTATTCAAGAGAGATGGATGCTCCAAGAATCGTAGAACTATAATAATAACCAAAGACTCTTAACCGAGTTTTTTTAAAACAAAACGATTATGGACAACCTGAAAAATCCAGTAGCTGCTCAGCAGTATCGTATGAAGTCTTCTATCGAAGAGTATGAAGCCAATGGCTTGAACAGTTTGTTAATGCAGATGCATCATTGGGCATTAGACAAACGCATTGTGTCAAGGCGGGATTCCTTGATTTATTTCAATGTGGCTTATGCGGTAGCCGCTCCCTTGGAGGCTACCTCTGAGTTTTCTGTGAAACTTGTCAGAAGGAAGATAGAGGACTTATTCGAGGAGAGTATTCTAAAAAGGAAAATTCGTAAATTTTCTCAGAATGATACGCTTCTTAGTCTGTGGATGGTATATGGCATATTACATTTGCAGTGCCACAGATCTTATAAACTTAACTGTCGGCTTGAAAAAATAAGGAGTGAAATAACCGAAGACTTCATTCTCTGGGCTGTTCCCCACATGAAATTCGGTAGCGTTGCGACCCAATTCTCTGCCATGATAGATGCCGTGGAGGATAGATTTTATTCTCCAGAGTTACATGAGGTGAAGCCTGACCATCGTGACAGCGGTGAGCAGCCCATGAATCTCAATGAGATGAAGATACAGGCATTGGAGGCTCAACTTGAAGAAGAGAAGGAGAAGAATGAGCATTGCAAGGCCATTGAGAAAAGCAATTATCTCACTGCTTCCTTTAACCTGCAGCTTGAGAAGAGATTCAAACTGCTGGAAAGGCAATTGGAAGATGTGAATGCTAGGCACAACCGCGAGATGAGGAACATGCAGTTCATAATTGAACAGAAGGACGAAGAAATCAGGCAGTTGAAAGAATTGCTTAAGTCGAGAGTTCCGCAAAAGGCGAATGGTGCGAGCACCGTGAATAATTATTTCTTGGGTTCTGTTGGCGTACAGTCGAACAGTGCAAACAATGTGACGTCACATACGTATGATCCGTGGGACCGGGAAAACGAAAGATAAAGATAAGCAATCAAGGAACATCTTTTTAGTGAATTTAAGTGAGCATAGTGAATTTAAACAGGGAAACTATGAATAATCAGAATGACAACAATTGGGAAAGACCAATGATTCAAAACAACTTTTATGGCAACATCGGTCAGCAGATAAACCATGTAGACAAGATAGAGGCTCATTTCGACAAGGATATGGGCATAGAGGTGGATGGACAGAACATCCTGAAGGATATGGCGCAGGCTCCTTCGCCCAACGAAGACTGGATAGACGAGATAGTTCCCTGCTTCATGGGCGTAAAAGCCAATGCCTTGGAATTTGTAAGCATGGCGAGAAATATGAAGCCAATACAGATTACGGCCTTGGTCAACGCATGGCTGGTGGCAAAGAAGATCAGTACCATCAGCTATAGGCGTGCTTTGTGGAAGCCGCTCCACGAACATGGCCTCTATCCACGCTCGGAGTCATGTTGGAATGACCAGGTGCATCTGCCTGGATAAGGAATAGCCAGGTGCATCTGCCTTAAATAAGAAATGGAGCAGGGGATGCTCCTATAATAACAATAAGAGATAAGATAACTTGTACAAACTTGTACAACTCCTTGTGAAGTGCTTGTAATTACTTGTAGAAAATTTGTACGACAAGTAATTGCAGGCACTTTTTTGTTTTTACCCCATTTTTTCTTTCTATCTTTGCGTTGTCAAAACGGACAAAGGGTCTGCATTGAAGGCTGATTCCATGGTCCTGATTGATGTTCAGATTTTATAATCTGAAGCTAAGATTCTAAAGTTTCAATTTTAAAAAGTAGAAAGGAAAAAGAAAATGAAAATGGAAAAGTTTAAGGTAATCAAGCTTCTTGCCGTGAAGAATGGCACGAGTCAGCAGACCGGCAAATCTTGGAAATCGCGCGAGGTTGTGATTGAGAGTGTTCAGAGTGCCATGCATCCAAATCAGTTTGTAGGCCGACTCTTTGGCGATGCGGTGGATAAGTTTACCGCCCAGGAAGGCGATGTGATAGGCATCGAGCTCCGTCATGGCGTGAAGGAGTTTAACGGTAACTATTACGGCGAGACTAACATTGTTGATTTTGAGCAGGTTCAGCCGTTCTAACCATGAGTGTTTCGTCTTTAAAAAAGTAGAAAGCAATTATAAAGTAGAAAGCAATATGAATATCAAGATTCAGATTTCAGACGAGTTGTACAAGAAGCTGGTAGCCAGCGGTAAGCGCATCAGAGGCAGCATTGCCCTAGTAAGCCCCAAGGAGGGTAACTTCAGTGCTTATGCCACCCAGATGGGTGTGCGAAAGGTGAGAAAGTTCATCAAGTTGCCTCATGGCAGAGCCAGCGTGAGCGAGGAGAACGTAAGACTCACGCTCTGCGTGGAGAGAATGGAGCAGCATGTAGTGCCGGCAGCAGTTATCATCGACGAGAGCGCACAGGCCAGCGTGTTTGTTGACCAGGTTACGCCCTAAGGTGATAAGAGATGACAAGATAAGTAGGAATATTTACATATAATTAAAGTTTTACTATAAATAACGAATGTAAATGGCAATAGGATATTCTGACAATATTAGAAGCAAGTGGGTGCAGATTTGCACCCCCGAGCTTCTTCACCGAGCCATGAAAAGCAGCAAGGTGAAATCGGTTTGCGCCCAGCTGGTGGATGCCCTGGAAAGCAGGCTGCGTGGCGAGTTGGGCAAGGAGGACTACGAGGAGATGAAGCGAAAGCTCAAGGCACAGTTGCCTATCATCACGCCTCATGCCACCTTTAAGCTGGGCAGGCGCAAGAACGACGAGGCTATCCCCAGCGGCTTGTCGATATACGACATCGACCATATCCCAGACCCCCGAGGATATTGGGAAGAAAAGAAGAAGGTGCTGGACAACAAGCAGCTGGGAGAAAACAAAGTTTCAGATTCTAAGGCAAGTAGTATCCTCGACCTGATAGTGCTCGCCCACGTTACTCCTTCCACCCAGGGTCTTCGCCTGGTGTTTATCATCCCCGAGGGGATGGATATCGCCATGGCGCAGCGATGGATGTCGGAGCAGCTGGAGGATAAGGATTATGATTCTGTGGTAAAGGATATGGCTCGCCCATCGTTTCTTGTTCCAGAAGAGTATCTTCTTTATATCAATGAGGAGGAGCTTTTCAAGGAGAGAAAAGTTACACCCCAAAATGGTAATCATCAAGTTCAAAGTTCAAAGTTCAATGTTCAAAATAATGAAAATGTTCAAAGTAATGACAATGTTCAAAATAATCGATTTCAGGGCACTAACGGCGATAACGCTGTTTATGCTGGCGCTGCTGTTCAGCCTGCCCAACCTGCTGATAGCCATCCTGCTGATGATTCTCATCTCAGCCCTGCTGGAGATAATCAAGCTGCTGGCGGAGTGGCACCCCTTGAAGTGTTCCCCACAGAATACCAAGGCATACCCTATAAGAATCTCGTAGATAAGCTGATAGTGCTGCTTGGCGGCGAACCGGAGCATGGCTCCCGCAACACCTTCATCTTCACCCTGGCGTGCTACCTGCGCTATCTCTGCGATGATAATGCGGCTTGGATCAAGCAGATTATCCCCACCTTCGGCGAGGAGCAGCAGCGAGCTTTCTCCACCGTGGACAGTGCCTGCAACCGCAAGCAGTCGCATCGCATGCCGAGTATCGTGCGCAACGCCATCAGGCTGGTTCAGGAGGCCGACAGCAAGGCTAAGGCCGATGGAAACTTCGATGATGAAGACTTCGGGGATATCCACAATTCGGAATCTTATTTTTACAACATCCATCAGATGCCGCAGAAGCTGCCTAAGCTCATCAAACTGCTCATCTCCAAGACTCCTGCCATCTATCAGCCTGCCGTATCGCAAGCAGTATTTCCGCCCCTGGCAGCCCATCTTTGTCAAACCCGTTTCCTCTATATCGATAATGTAGAGCACGAGGCAACCCTGATGCAAATCTTGTGTGCACCAACTGGTTCTGGTAAAGAGAGCATCAGCCAGCCTATCAACAGAATCATGGCCGATATCCGCAAGCGTGATGCGGAACAGCGTGAGCGTGAGCGACTTTGGAAGGATGAGTGTAACAGCAAGGGTGCCAACAAGGATAAGCGTGAACGCCCCGCCGGACTCGTGATTCAAGAGGTGAACATAGATATGACCAACCCGGCATTCGTGCTCAGAATGAAGGAGGCTGACAATCATTTTCTCTATGCCAAGATTAACGAACTCAACCTCTTTGATGCCCTGAAAGGCAAGACCAATCAGCAATTCCGCATCATGGAGCTGGCGTTTGATCTGGGCAATTACGGCCAGGATAGAGTGGGTACGCAGAGTGTTACGGAGACCGTGAAGGTGCGATTTAATTGGAATGCCTGCTGCACGCCCAAGAAGTGCAGGGATTATTTTCGCAGGGTAGTGACGGATGGACCCATCTCGCGCATTTCGTTTGCCACCATCGAGCGCCGACCATGTGGTTCGGAGATTCCGGTGTACGGCACCTACGATGCTGCTTTCGACGAGGAGCTTCGCCCCTACATCGAGAATCTGGTGAAGGCGAGGGGCTTGGTAAACTGTCCGCAGGCGTTGCGGCTTGCCAGGAAACTGGTGGAAGAGAATGCCGAATTTGCCCGCCTTTCGCAGAACTATGTGTTCGAGAATCTCTCGTTCAGAGCCAATGTCATTGCCTATCTCAAGGCATGCGTGCTCTATGTGGCCAACGGTATGAAATGGGAGAAGAGCATCGAGGACTTCATCCGCTGGAGCGAGCGCTACGACCTGTGGTGCAAGCTGAAATTGTTCGGGCAGATGATTTATGAGGCGGATAACGACCGGTCTGATTCTCCTAAGACGGCGCCTAGAGGGCCTAAGAATATGCTGCTGCTCCTGCCCGATGAGTTTACATTTGAAGATTATATCAAATTGCGTCGCTCGCAAGGGTTTGAGGATACCAGTTTGCGTAATGCGAAATGTGCTATCAACCAGTGGATTTACCGCAATTATGTAGTTAAGGTTTCCTTATCAGGCGAAATCAGCGAAGATGATAACAATAACAATAACAGTTTTGTTTTTCGCAAGTTGAAGTATTTAACCAACAAAACATAATGCTTATGGAAATAGTTTTAGAGCGTATAGCGAAGAAGAATTCTTATACCATCGGCCGACTCTATATCCTATCCGATGCCGACGTGAAGCGCAAGGCGCTTTCGGGCAAGAAGGCGGGCGACAAGAGAAGTTTTCTTCATCTGTTTGACTTGCAGAA
>CAKQCH010000102.1:0-8129 GCA_934216735.1 uncultured Prevotella sp. | reverse complement strand
TGATGAGCTTCTGGGCCTCAGCCTCTTCCTTGGCACGGATGCCGTAGCCGCCAAACTTGTTGACGCTCTGTGGGGTCAATCCCAGATGACCATGCACCGGAATACCGGCATCTACCATCGCCTTGACGGTATCAGCAATCTCCACTCCACCTTCGAGCTTCAGGGCATCCACGCCCGTCTCCTTCATCATGCGGCAAGCGTTGCGCAATGCTTCCTCTTTGCTGATCTGATAACTGCCGAACGGCATATCGCATACCACAAAGGCATGCTTGCAGGCACGTGCCACGCTGCGGGCATGGTAAATCATCTGGTCTACGGTGATAGGCAAGGTATCAGCATTACCCGCCATCACGTTGCTGGCCGAATCGCCAATCAAGATACTATCGATGCCTGCTGCATCCAAAATGCCTGCAGTAGTAAAGTCATAAGCTGTAAGCATCGTCACCTTCTCGCCTGCCGCCTTCATCTCGGCAAACGTCTTGGTTGTAATCTTCTTCTTATCTGTAGATAAATATCCCATGATTATTTATTTTTTGTAATTATCAACGATTTTCACTAAGTCGGCAAAGGTGAAGCCTTCGTAATCAGGAATCACGTAGTCGCTGTAAGGGGCGATGGATTCCGCAGAATTAGTGGTAGAGAGACCGAGGGTGAAAGCTCCCGATGCACGCACCGCCTTCAAGCCATTGAAGCTGTCTTCCAGGCCCACGCACTCTGATGGCTGTGCACCGAAGCAGGCAGCTCCCTTCAGATAGCAGTCAGGATCTGGCTTGCTCTTGGCGAAGTCCTCGCTGGTGAGCACACGGTCGAAGTAGCCCTTGAACTCAGGGTGCTGCTTATACACGTTGAGCATCTTCTGAATATTGCTACTCGTTACTACAGCGCACTTTACGCCATTCTGCTTCAACTCTTGGATGAAGTTCTCCACGCCCGGAATATAAGGGTATTTCATATCCTTCTCAAACTCATTGAGTCGGGCTGTAATCTTATCCTGTTCTGATTTCGGGTCGGTATAGCCTTCAATATGAGCGAAGACCGAATCCTCGGAGAAGTACTTATCGTAGATTTGCACCAAAGTTTGTCCCTTGATTCTATACTCGAAGTCAGGAATTTCCGGATGATATTCTCTTCCTATCATTCCCCAGAAGATGGAATACTGTGATTCTGTCTCGAAAACCACGCCATCCAGATCGAATAAAGCTGCCTTTATCATTATGTATTTCTTATCTTTTTATTTATATTTATTATTATCTATGTTTACGTTTTCGAGCCTTTTTCTGCTCTACGACATCTTTTTCGAGTGCAAAGGTACACATTTTTTTAATAAGTCGAGCCCAAAATCATAATAAATATATAAAAAAAGCTATAATATTTTGAATTGTCACTAATTTGGGCTAACTTTGCACATTATTATATAGGCTACATGCCCTGGTTGAGCAGAGGCATAACAATAACAGTTAAAAAAAATACAGAATGAACATCATAGAGAAATATTTCACTCATCTCACGGATGAGCAGAAGAAGCAAATCGCTGCACTCGACGAGTTGTACCGCGACTGGAACAACAAGATCAATGTCATCAGCCGCAAGGATATCGACAACCTCTACGAGCATCATGTGCTTCACTCCATGGCCATCGCCAAGGCCATCAACTTCCGTCCGGGCACCGAGATTCTCGACTTCGGCTGCGGTGGCGGCTTCCCTGGCATCCCACTCGCCATCCTCTTCCCTGAATGCAAGTTCAAGCTCATTGACGGAACCGGCAAGAAAATCCGTGTATGCAACGAGGTAGCCTCAGCCATCGGACTGAAGAATCTCGTGGCTGAACATCTGCGTGGCGAGGACGAGAAGGGAAAGTATGACTTCGTGGTGAGCCGTGCCGTGATGCAGCTGCCCGACCTGATGAAGATCATCAAGAAGAATTTCAAGAAGAAGGGACAGAACGCCCTGCCGAACGGTCTGATCTGCCTGAAAGGCGGCAACCTGCAGGAAGAGCTCAAGGATTATCGCAACGTGGCGGAAATCACCCCACTCAGCACCTTCTTCGAGGAAGAATGGTTCAAGCAAGACAAGCAACTCATCTATGTTCCAGCATAAATACAAAGTAAAAATGTTACATATCGAAAGATTCCAAGTCAACATGTTGCAGGAAAACTGCTATGTTGTAAGCGATGAGACCAAGGAATGCGTCATCATCGACTGCGGTGCGTTCTATCCAGAAGAGCGCAACGCCATCACTCACTATATCCAGAAAAGCGAACTCAAGCCAGTACATCTGCTCGTTACCCATGGCCATCTGGACCATAACTTCGGCAACGACACCATCTACAAGGAGTTCGGACTGAAGCCGGAGGTTTCACAGGGCGACGAGAAACTGATGAAGGGACTCAAGCACCAGGCAGAAACCTTCTACCAGATGCAGCTGGACACCGACTTCCCTCCTATCGGCCACTTCTTCGAGGAAGATGAAGTCATCAAATTCGGCAACCACGAATTCAAGATCATCGAAACCCCAGGTCACAGCAACGGATCCGTCACCTTCTATTGCGAGGCAGAACACGTAGCCTTCACGGGCGACACTCTCTTCAAGAGCTCTATCGGCAGAACCGACTTCCCTGGCGGCAGCATGTTCCGCATCATCAACAGTCTGCGCCATCTGGGCATGCTCCCAGACGAGACCCAGGTGCTTCCGGGTCACGGCGAGGCAACCAGCATCGGCGAGGAGTTGGCACACAACCCATACATGGACCGATAAGCTGAGACAAGACAGAAAGATTAGGAGTTAGGAGTTTTTAGGGATGATATCAAAAACACAGACGAAACCGAATACGGAAAAGATAATCCTGGGCATTGACCCGGGTACCAACGTGATGGGCTACGGCGTGATTCGCGTGATGGGCAACAAGGCAGAGCTGGTGGTGATGGGCGTCATCGACATGCGCAAGGAGAAGGACCCCTATCTGAGACTGGGCAAGATCTTCGAGCGGGTGACGGGCATCATCGACTCCTATCTGCCCGACGAGATGGCGATTGAGGCACCTTTCTTCGGAAAGAACGTGCAGTCGATGCTCAAGCTGGGAAGAGCCCAGGGCGTTGCCATCGCTGCCGCCATCCACCACGACGTGCCCATCCACGAATATGCTCCGCTGAAAATCAAGATGGCCATCACCGGACAGGGACAGGCTTCCAAGGAACAGGTGGCGGCAATGCTGCAGCGCATGCTCAACATCAAGGAAGACGAAATGCCGAAGTTCATGGATGCCACCGATGCCCTGGGCGCCGCCTACTGCCATTTTCTGCAGATGGGAAGACCCGAAACGGGTGCCAAGCACTACAGCAGCTGGAAGGATTTCGCCCAGAAGAACCAGGGACGCATTGGCGGAGGCAACGGCATGACCGGACCGCAAGCCAAACTCCTGGCTGCCATCAACCGCACTACGCACAAGTAGCATTCGTTGTTTGCAGGAATCACATTCCCTGCACTACGAATCAATAACATTTATTGCACAACACATAAATCACAATTTTAAGAGAGATGCAAAAGATTATTAGCATTAAGGATGGCGTGACTCGTATGCCGGAATGGCGTATGGCCGAGCCAGTGAACTTTGAGTCTTGCGAAGGCGAGCACATCGCCATCGTAGGACCAAACGGTGGTGGAAAGTCGATGTTTGTTGACATCATTGTCGGCAGACACCCTCTGTTAATGCACGACCCAGATTATGATTTCTCGCCCAGCACCAAGACGCTGGTGAGCGACAACATCAAGTATATCACCTTCCGTGACACCTACGGAGGCGACAACGACCGCACCTATTTTCTGCAGCAGCGATGGAACCAGCTGGAAATAGACGAGAATACGCCGATTGTGAAGGATAAGCTGGAAGAGGCTTACAGCATGGCGGGCGAGGATACTCCTGAGCGCCGCGCATTGCAGAAGCACATCTACGAGCTCTTCCACATGGAGCATCTGCTCGATAAATACACCATCCTGCTGAGCAGCGGCGAGCTGCGCAAGTTCAAGCTGGCCTCTACCCTCTTCTCTGAGCCACGTGTCCTCATCATGGACAATCCGTTTATCGGACTCGATGCCGACACCCGCGACCAGCTGAAGGAACTGCTCAAGACGCTTGCCCAGGAGCATGCCCTGCAGATTATCCTCGTATTGAGCAAGAGCGACGACATTCCTGATTTCATCACCCACGTAGTGGAAGTGAAGGATATGAAGGTGATGCCGAAGATGACCAAGGAGGAATATCTCGCCCAGCGCACCCCTATCCCAAGCAGAATGCTGAGCCAGGAACTGGAGCAGCAGATCATCAACCTGCCTTATAGCGACCGCGAATACAAGAGCCAGGAAGTGGTGAAGATGAACAAGGTTCGCATACAGTATGGCAAGCGCATCATCCTGAAAGACCTCGACTGGACCGTGAACAACGGCGAGCGATGGGCACTGAGCGGACAGAACGGAGCCGGCAAGAGTACCCTCCTGAGCCTGGTCTGCGCCGACAATCCCCAGAGCTACGCCTGCGACATCGCCCTCTTCGGCAATCCTCGTGGCAGCGGCGAGAGCATCTGGGACATCAAGAAGCACATCGGCTATGTATCGCCAGAGCTTCACCGTTCCTACCAGCGCGACCTTCCTGCCATCCGCATCGTAGCCAGCGGACTGATGGATTCCGTAGGCCTCTATGTAAAGCCTAAGGAGGAAGATATGGGCAAGTGCCGCTTCTGGATGAAGGTATTTGGACTGGAAGGATTGGAAGATAGAGGCTTCCTGAAGCTCTCAAGCGGAGAGCAGCGCCTGGTTCTCCTTGCCCGTGCATTCGTCAAGGACCCGGAATTACTCATCCTGGATGAGCCATTGCATGGTCTCGACAATCACAATCGCCGTCTGGTGAAGGACATCATCGAGGCGTTCTGCAAGCGCAACAACAAGACGATGATTATGGTGACACATTATAAGGAAGAACTTCCTGCATGCATCGACCACAGCATCTTCCTGATGCGACATGCATAATATGAAAATCCCCCAACCTGCTATGAATCTCAAGCAGGTTGGGGGATTTTCATATCCTTTCCTTAAAGAAAAAAGGCCGCTAAACTCACGATGTGAGCCTAGCGACCTTTTGTATTTATGCGAATCTTCTGAAGGATTCTATTAGACGTCAGATAACTGACATCCTATGAAATCCCAGGAAATTAATCCTTGAAGAAGTCCTTAACAGCCTCGTTTGGTACCATCTTCTCATCAAAAACATAAGCACCAGTCTTAGGGCTCTTAACCATCTTGATAACCTTTGTATATGCGCGACCATCCATGTTACCTTCGTGGAGGGTAGCGACCGCTTTCTTTGCCATAGTCTATTTAAATTGATAAATTTGTTTATAAACTTGTAAGCTAGCTTACTTAATCTCCTTGTGAAGAGTCATCTTCTTAAGGATTGGGTTGTACTTCATCAACTCAAGACGCTCAGGAGTGTTCTTACGATTCTTTGTAGTCACGTAACGGCTTGTACCTGGCATACCACTGTTCTTATGCTCAGTGCACTCGAGGATAACTTGTACTCTATTACCTTTTGCTTTCTTTGCCATGATATTTATTCTCCTATTACTTTAATGTCCTTCCAATCTACATAGCCCTTCTTTACTGCCTGATTCAAGGCAGCATCGAGACCTACTTTATTAATAAGACGAAGACCAGCAGCGCTGATCTTGAGGCTGATCCAGCAACCCTCTTCTACATAGTAGAATTTCTTGCTGAAGAGGTTAACGTCAAAGCTTCTCTTTGTACGGTGCTTTGAGTGAGACACATTGCAACCTAACTGTGCCTTCTTACCTGTAATTTGACAAATCTTAGACATTTCTATCTTTAATTTTGTAATTCGTTAATTGATACCTATTCCAAACAGAGTGCAAAATTACAAATATTTTTTGAATACGCAAAACTTTGGGTAAAAGAAACGCATCTTTTAAGATTTATTAAGAAGAAAAGGGCGTTTCTAAAGATATTTTTATCTAGAAACGCCCTTTTCGGGGATATTTTCTTACTTGTGGGAAAGCTCTTCCTGATGCTCTTTCAGGAAGTCGAGCATGCCCTTAAGTGCTGTATTCGTGGCGATTGCAAGATTGATGTCGCGACCGAAATCTTCGGTGAGTTTTACCACACGAACATCGTCCTTGTTGCCGAAGCCTACGAAGATGGTGCCCACTGGTATGGCTGGCGTGCCGCCTGTAGGACCCGATACGCCTGTTGCAGAGATGGCGAAATCAACATTCAATGCCTTGATGGCGCCCAGCACCATCTCTCTTGCCACTTCCTCGCAGTAGGCAGTCTTCTCCTCCAATACCTCGTGGCTTACGCCCAGAAGGTTCTCCTTCACCTCGTTGGTGTAGCTAACCACACCGCCCTTGAAGTAATTGCTGGCACCTGGCACGGAGATAAGCGCCTCGGCGATGCGTCCGCCTGTGCAGCTCTCGGCTGTGCCCACTGTCTTGTCACTGTTGTAGAGCATCTCCTGGATGCCCTTGCTCAATATCTTTGTTTCAAATTCCATTTCTTAATTACTTAAATGTTACTTTACTATATGCAGGAAGATCGATGGTAGCGAAGTCACCATCACGATACTTGAAGGTTCCCACGCAGCCGATCATCGCCGCATTGTCGGTGGTGTAGCTGAACTTAGGGATGTAGATGGTCCAGCCGAATCGCTTGGCATGGTCGCGGAAGGCATTGCGCAGACCATTGTTGGCACTCACGCCACCAGCCACTGCCACGTGCTTGATGCCTGTCTGCTTCACTGCCATGCGCAACTTCTTCATCAGAATATCCACGATGGTGAACTCGATGCTGGCAGCCAGATCGAACTTGTTCTTCTCTACGAAGTCAGGATCGGCAGCCACCCACTTGCGCAGACTGTAGAGGAAACTGGTCTTGAAGCCAGAGAAACTGTAGTTCAAGCCTGGGATGTGAGGCTCGGCAAAGGTGAAGGCCTTCGGATTACCCTGGCGCGCATACTTATCTACGATAGGACCACCTGGGTAGCCCCACTCCAGCACCTTGGCACACTTATCGATTGCCTCGCCAGCTGCATCGTCGATGGTCTGGCCCAATACTTCCATATCATTATAAGCGTTCACCTTCACAATCTGCGAATTTCCACCGCTCACGAGGAGACAGATGAATGGGAACGGAGGCGCACTCTGGTCGTCATCGCTCTCCTTGATGAAATGTGCCATCACATGACCCTGCAGGTGGTTGACGTCAATCATCGGAATATTGAGCGAACGGGCGAAACCCTTGGCGAAGCTCACGCCCACGAGCAGCGAACCCATCAGGCCCGGACCACGGGTGAAGGCAACTGCCGAGAGGTCTTCCTTCTTGATGCCTGCACGGGCTATAGCCTGGTCAACCACCGGCACCACGTTCTGCTGGTGAGCACGGGAAGCCAGCTCAGGTACCACGCCGCCGTAAGCACGATGCACCTCCTGAGAGGCGGTAACGTTGCTCAACAATACTCCATTCTTGAGCACTGCGGCAGAGGTATCGTCGCAGCTGCTCTCTATACCTAATATATATATATCCTTCATTGTTCTTGAGTTTAATTAGTGTGTAAGAATCTCCACACCAGTCTCGGTCATTACGAGTGTGTGCTCCCACTGTGCCGATGGTTTCTCATCGCCAGTGATTACCTCCCATCCGTATGGATCGTCAGCATCGATGAACACCTTGTAGGTTCCCATGTTAATCATTGGCTCGATGGTGAACACCATGCCTGGAACGAGCAGCATACCGGTGCCGCGATGGCCATAGTGAAGCACCTCTGGCTCCTCATGGAATTGAATGCCTACTCCGTGACCGCAGAGATCACGAACCACACCATAGCCATACTTCTTGCAGTGCTTCTCGATGGCGTGACCGATGTCACCCACAAAACTGTAAGGCTTTGCAGCCTCCATACCAATCTCCAGGCACTCCTTAGCCACGCGAACCAGCTGCTCCTTCTCAGGAGTAGTCTTGCCGCCCACGATAAACATACGGCTGGCGTCGGCGTAGTAGCCGTCAACGATGGTAGTCATGTCCACGTTGATGATGTCGCCCTCTTCGAGCACATCCTCTTCCTTAGGAA
>CAKQCH010000101.1:0-8202 GCA_934216735.1 uncultured Prevotella sp. | reverse complement strand
TATCCGATGAAGATGACGATAGATGGCGAAAACATCTTTGTGGAGTGTACGCAGAAGACTCCCACCAAGATGATAGGTCGCATTGTGGATATGCATCATCGCCCTGTAGATTTTGCCAATGTAGCCCTGCTGAATGTTCGTGATTCTTCATTGATAAATGGCGGCGTGACGAATGAGAACGGCCAGTTCGTGATTCCCTGCGAGGCGAGAAAGGCGATAGTAAGAGTAAGTTGCGTGGGCTATATTACGGCAAGCAATACCTTTAATACAGGTAAGATTGGTTCAATTACTCTGAAGGAGGCAACGATGAACCTGCAGAAGGTGATTGTGAAGGCGGTTCGCCCTCGTACCAAGTTGACCCATGGTGGATTCCAGACCCAGGTTCAGGGTACATTGTTGAGCGATGTAGGTATGGTTTCCGACTTATTGAAACAGATTCCTCGTGTAAGAGTGAACGCTGATGGAGGTTGTAGCGTATTCGGAAAAGGTACTCCTGAGATTTATATCAATGGCAGAAAAGTTACCGATACCAAGGAATTGCAGCATCTCTCTTCTAAGGAGGTGAAAAGTGTGGATGTCATTACCAATCCTGGTGCACAATATAGTGCCGAGGTGGGGTCTGTTATTCGCATACATACCATCAAAAAACAGGGAACGGGTTTGAGTGGCAGTCTCTATTCCAAGTATTCCTTTGTCGAAAAGAATAATTGGATAGAGAATTTAAATCTCAATTATCGCATGGGTGGCTTGGATATCTTCTCGCTCTTGGCATGGAATGATACCTATCGTCATCTTTCTCAAACTACGGAGACCACGATTATGGGTAATCAGCATCAGGTAAACTTGGCGATGCCCTATTCAGGAACGTTGCGTTCCCATAATCCATACGGAAAATGGGGAATGAACTATCAGATAGATGATAACAATTCATTTGGTGTCTTCTATAGTGTCTATAATAATACCTATGAATATTTCAATCTGCAGTCAGACTATGAGGTGAAGGAAGATGGGAAGCATGCAGGCAAAGTGAAGTATGATGACGATGAAAGTAGTACGATTCAAGGTCCTATTCATGAGGCGGATGCCTACTATGAGGGAAAACTGGGCAAGATGAGTGTGAATCTGAACGCTACCGCTCTTTGGTCTTCTGATAAGACTTATCAAGATGCCGTAGAAATGAGTGAGGAACTTGGCTCACGTGATGTGAACAGTATAACAAGAAATAAACGCCGCATGTTGGCTGGTAAGTTGGAATTGGGTTATCCTCTTTCTGAAAAAGTAAATCTCAATGTTGGAACAGAATATACCAATAGTCATGTTCATAATTTCTATCTGAACGAACAGGAGTATATCGCCACTTCTGACAGTAGGATAGAAGAGCAAAACTTTGCTGCATTTGCCAATATTGATCTGGCTATAGGCAATCATATTGGCTTACAGGCTGGAGCAAGATATGAGCATGTAAGTCATGACTGCTCTGAACGGGAGATGAGTAGGACATACGATAATGTGTTCCCTACATTCTCTCTTGGTTATCAGAAGGGGAAACTTCAGATGGAGTGGAGTGCATCGATGAAAACTCAGCGTCCTTCTTATGATGTCCTTTCCGGTTTTACCAGATATGACAACCGTTATATTTACGAGGGTGGTAATCCTTCTTTGCTTCCTACCAATATATATAATTTAGGATGGGATGTTCAGTATGGTTGGTTAGGATTTTCTGCCAATTATGGTTATAACAAACATGCCATCACCACTCTTGAAATGCTATATGATACAACCTCAGATATTCTGCTTAGTAAGCCCTATAATATAGATTATTTACAAGTAATGGACTTATCTTTAGTGGCAACTCCTGTGTTTGGTTTCTGGCATCCGATGTGGGAGTTGGATTTTGAACAACAGTTTGTGAATGGTGAGAAGTATGGTTATCATGGTAATCTCCGCAAGCCTCAATTCTCTGCTCGGTTGAACAACTGGTTTTCCTTGAGTCACGATTGGTCGGCTAATGTAGATTATTTCGTATCTTCATCTCATAGTTCTGGCTTCTCAGAAGTGGGTAGTGTCAGTGCTTTGAATCTTTCTGTCAAGAAGATGTTCCTAAAGAAAAGTCTTAGCATTCAGTTGGAGGCAAACGATCTCTTCCATGGTCTGAACGATAATCAGAAGTCGTTTGCTACATGTATGTCTATGTTCAAGAAGTGCAAGATGAATTCTCGTTCTTTTACTCTGACGATAACTTATAACTTCAATGCCACCAAGAGCAAGTATAAGGGTACGGGTGCTGGTAATGCAGAAAAGAGCAGATTATAGCTCATTTTTAAAACACGGACAAATTGAATTTGTCCGGACAATTTGTCCGGTTGATTCTAAGTAGTTGATATTTAAAATATTATAAACCGACGGACAAAAGAGCCGGACAAATTCAATTTGTCCGTGTTGTTTTTTTCTGTGGTTTTGGAGTCAAAATCAGGCTTTTTCTGCTTTTCTCTCTATAGCTTTCTTCTCGTAACTCTGTGCTTTTCTCCCCGTAACTCTATGACTTTTGGATGTTAACTCTATGAGTTGTTTTTTTTAACACTATTTTTAGCAATTCGCTCTATGCTTCAATTTAATAGGATTTTTTCCTCCGTTTCTTTGCTAATTCCATCTTTTTTCTTAATTTTGCAGCGGAAACTCAATAATAGATATATTTAATGGCAATAAGAATGAAGATGAAACAGAAAAAGATAAGAAAGATAGGCATCGCTTCGGCTCTGGGCCTGGTGGTGCTCGTGGTGCTGGGACTGTATGGCGCCAGCAACTATATGCTTAATTATTCGCTCAACTATCCGAAGGAGGAGAGAATGACGGCTGAGCATTGGAAGAACAGAATGAAGAACGAGTGCCCCTGGATGATTGGCTGGATGGACTCTGTGTATCAGCACCATTGCGTGAAGGATACCTTTGTCGTGATGCCATCGGGCTACAAGGCTCATGCCATCTATCTCTATGCACCGAAGACTACGGAAAAGACAGCCGTGGTGGTGCATGGCTATCAGGTGCGCTCCGAGGGAATGCTGCACATCGCCTATCTCTATAATCATGCTATGGGGTATAATGTACTCTTGCCCGATCTGTATGGACACGGAGAGAGCGAGGGCGACCATATCCAGATGGGATGGAAGGATAGATGGGATGTCATCAGATGGTCGGAAATCGCCAATGAAATTTTTAAAGTGAAGAGTGAAGGAGGAAAAGTGAAGAGTGAAGAACGAAGAGTGAAGAATACTCAGCAGGTGATTCACGGCATTTCTATGGGCGCGGCAACCACGATGGCAGTATCGGGAGAGAAGACTCCCGATTACGTGAAGTGCTTTGTGGAGGACTGCGGCTATACCAGCGTATGGGATGAGTTTTCCGCTCAGCTCAAAGACCAGTTTGGCTTGCCTGCCTTCCCGCTGATGAATACCACTTCTGCTCTTTGCCAGTATCGCTACGGCTGGTCGTTTGCCGAGGCGCAGCAGATAGAGCAGGTTCGCAAGAGTACCAAACCGATGCTCTTTATCCATGGCGATAAGGATGCCTTTGTGCCATACGCCATGCTTCATCCGCTTTACGAGGCAAAGACGAAGGGCAGAAAAGCCATCTTTATCGCTAAAGGCTCCGTTCATGCCATGGCATATCGCGATCATCATGAGGAATACACCCGCATCGTAAGAGACTTTGTTTCGAAGGAAGAATAGTATGAATATAATTACCCTTAAGGCTAAAAATATTTAGCCTTAAGGGAAAATATATTTTGCCTTAACTCTAAATATTCTATGACTTCCTGATGGAGACTCATATCAGGGAGCAAAACTTTGCGTTTTTTGACGGATGTTTGCCTTTTTCTGCTTTTGCCTTAAAATAAAGCAGGAAAGTATTGGCTAGTATCTTTTTTTTGGTTATTTTTGCAGTCGGAAACTTATCAATGACAGAAACTAATAACATTATTCAACTATGATGAAATTAAAATCACTAGCACTTCTGCTCATCACCGTCGCTATGCCGGCGATGGCCGAGCAAGTATCAGTTAACAGCAAGGGCATCTCGCTCGTCCTCGATGTGGAGAACGGCAAACCTGCTCAGTATCTCTACTTCGGTACCAAGTTGAATGCTGCCGACTTGCAGAATCTGAAGGTGGCTACCAACGGAAGAATGGATGCCTATCCAGCCTATGGTTTGAACACTCCTACAGAGGCTGCACTCGCCATGCGCCATAGCGACGGTAATCTTTCTACGGCTCTCGTGGCTACGGGCAGCAACGTGAAGCAGGAGGCAAATGCCACCGTTACTACTATCCATCTCAAGGATCCTGTATATAATATAAAGGTGGACTTGAAGTATCGTGCCTACAAGGATGTGGATATGATTGAGGCGTGGACCGAAATCAACAATGGCGAAAAGGGCATCGTTACTCTGACCACCTTCGCTTCTGCCATGCTTCCTATCCGCCGTGGCGATGTATGGATGAGCCACCTCTCGGGTACATGGGCTGCCGAGGCGCAGTTGAGCCACGAGAAGCTGCAGCCAGGCGAGTTCGTTATCCGCAACAATGATGGCGTGCGCAATTCGCATACCGACCATGCCGAGGTGATGTTCTCGCTCAACGGCAAGGGACAGGAGAATACGGGTGCCGTAATCGGTGCGGCACTGGAATACAGCGGCAACTATAAGCTCAAGACCGTGACCGACGATACGGAGTATCACTACTTCTTTGCCGGCATCAACGAGCAGAACTCTGAATATCACCTGAAGAAGGGCGAAACCTTCAAGACTCCGGCACTCGCCTTCACCTATTCCAATGAGGGATTGAGTGGTGCCAGCCGCAACTTTCACAAGTGGGGACGCAAGTATGTGCTTGCCCATGGCGACCAGGAGCGTGACATCCTGCTCAACTCCTGGGAGGGTGTTTATTTCGACATCAACCAGAAGGGGATGGACCAGATGATGGCCGACATCCACAGCATGGGTGGCGAACTCTTCGTGATGGACGACGGATGGTTCGGAAAGAAATATCCTAGAAAGAAAGACGACACTGCCCTGGGCGACTGGGTGGTGGATACCGAAAAGTTGCCTGATGGCATCGAGGGTCTGCTCCGCGATGCCAAGAAGAACGGCGTGAAGTTTGGTATCTGGATTGAGCCAGAAATGACCAACACCAAGAGTGAACTCTACGAGAAGCATCCTGACTGGATAGTCAAGGCGCCTAAGCGTGATGCAGTGGTAGGCCGTGGCGGCACACAACTGGTGCTCGACCTGGGTAATCCTAAGGTACAGGACTTCGTATTTGGCGTGGTAGATAATCTGCTTACCAAGTATCCTGAGATTGCCTACATCAAGTGGGATGCCAACATGGCCATCATGAACCATGGCAGCCAGTATCTTTCTGCTGCCGACCAGAGTCATCTCTACATCGCTTACCATCAGGGCTTTGCCAATGTCATCGACCGCATCCGTGCCAAGTATAAGGATGTGGTAATCCAGTGCTGTGCCAGCGGTGGTGCCCGTGCCAACTGGGGCTGCCTGCGTGGTTTCGACGAGTTCTGGGTGAGCGATAACACCGATGCCCTGCAGCGCATCTATATGCAGTATGGCACCAGCTACTTCTTCCCAGCTATCGCCATGGCGAGCCATATCTCTGCCGTGCCTAACCACACCGTGTTCCGCACCACATCATTGAAGTATCGCATCGATGTGGCCATGAGCGGCCGTCTGGGTATGGAAATACAGCCTAAGCACATGAAGGAGGAGGAGAAGGCACTCTGCCGCAAGGCCATCAGCGAGTATAAGGAGATTCGTCCTGTGGTGCAGTTTGGCGACCTCTATCGTCTGGTTTCTCCATACGATAACCAGGGGTTGTCATCTATTATGTATGTAAGCGAGGCCAAGGATAAGGCTGTGTTCTACTGGTGGAAGATAGCCAACTTCTACAATGTTCATTTGCCAAGAGTGAAGATGGCGGGTCTGGATGCCAACAAGATGTATAAGGTGCGTGAGTTGAATGTCATCGACAATACTCCGCTCGATTGCGAGGGCAAGTCATACTCTGGCAAGTATCTGATGGAGCATGGTTTGGAGATGCCATTGGAGAACAATGTAGATTGGGGTAAGAAGACCGACTGGTCTTCCCGCGTGCTTTATCTCGTAGCACAGTAAATCTAAAGTATCGAAATATCTTAATATCGTAATATAGAAAAAGCAGAATATCAATTGGTATTCTGCTTTTTTGGTATTTTTCAAAAACTTTTATTCTCCGATAATCTTTTATTCTCCGATATGTTGTCCCACCACATACCCCGTGGTCCAGGCTGCCTGCAGATTGAAGCCGCCGGTGATGGCATCGATGTCGAGCACTTCGCCGGCAAAGAAGAGGTGAGGGCACACCTTGCTCTCCAGGGTATGCAGGTCGATGTTGCTGAGGCTGATGCCGCCGCAGGTAACAAACTCCTCCTTGAAGGCTCCCTTGCCGTTCACCTGATAGAGGTCGTTGGTGAGGGTTTCTATCAGCAGGTTGCAACCCTTCTTTCCCATTTCGCTCCATTTCTTTTCGGGTGCATATCCCATCTTCTGAATCAGGAAGAGCCAGAGGCGGGATGGCAGATTGTAGGGGCGGATGCTTGCCAGCTGCTTCTGTGGGTTGGCGATGATGATGCCCTGGATGTTCTCTTCCACCAGCGAGCGGTTGCTCTCGTGTACCCAGTTTACGGAAATCTTAATCTGATAATTATTCTCGTGCAGATAGCGGGCTGCATGGGATGAGAGCTTCAGCACGGCAGGACCGCTCATGCCCCAATGGGTGATGAGGAGCGGACCCTCTGCCTTCAGTTTGGTGCCCGGAATGCTGGTATATACAGGCTCTACCACCGTGCCCATCAGATTCTTGAAAGCCTTGTCGGCGATGTTGAAGGTGAAGAGCGATGGGATAGGCAGCTCTATCGCATGTCCCAGGTCTGAGAGATGCTTGAAGCTCTCCATCTTCGGATGACCGCCCGTGGTGATGGCTACCCGGTGGAAGGCAATCTGCCTGATTTCGGAAACGGGATGAGAGGCAGAAGATGCACCCGATAGATTTCCCTTTTCTTTTGAAATCTTGAAATCCAGGAGCAGGCACTCATCCTCCAGTTCGGTGATGGCGGTGAGCTGGTGGTTGCATTGAATCTTCACCCCCAGTCGCTTGGCGGTATTCACCAGACAGTCGATGATGCTGTGCGAATCCTGCGATTGCGGAAACACGCATTGGTCTTCCTGCGTAACCAGTGGCACGCCGTTCTCCTCAAACCAGTCGAAGGCATGCTGGTAGTCGAATCTCTTGAAGAGTCGCTTCATCAGTTTATGTCCGCGAGGGTACGCCTGTTTCAGGTCGGAAATTTCCTCAAAGGAATTGGTAAGATTACATCTTCCTCCTCCCGTGATTTCCACCTTGGCGAGAACCTTCGAATTCTTTTCAAAAATCGTGATGTCGGCGTGAGGGAAGTTGCGCTTGGCCTCTATCGCCGCAAAGAATCCTGCGGCACCCCCACCAATAATTGCAATATGTAGTGTCTGTGGCATATCGTATTTTTTGATGATTAGGGTGCAAAGGTACTGCTTTTCTTTGATAAAAGAAGAAAAGTTCCCCTTTTTCTTTTGCAGATACGATAGATTTTTGTAACTTTGCGCAAAAATCATAGTATATCAAGTATCAAATAGATTTATGGCAAAAAGAGAATATGTTGAGGCCAACAAGCGTTGGCTGGAGGAAAAGGCAAAGGAGGAGGGCGTTATGGCGCTGCCTCGTGGTATATATTATAAGGTGTTGAAGCAGGGCGACCCGAAGGGAGCACAGCCTAGCCGACGCAGCATCGTGACGGCTCATTATACCGGTTGGACCATCAATGGCAAGAAGTTTGATTCCAGCCGTGGCGGTACGCCGTTCGCCATGCGATTGAGCGACCTGATAGATGGCTGGATTGTTGCCATGCAGCAGATGCATGTGGGCGACCAGTGGGAACTTTACATCCCTGCCGAGATGGGCTACGGCAAGTTCTCGCAGCCGGGCATCCCAGGCGGTTCTACCCTGATATTCGAAGTAGAACTGCTGGGTGTGGGATAACCCGGCTACAGTCGGTTCAATTCATCTTCCGCACTGTTCATGCCGTTGTATCTTCCCTTGCGCTTGTTGAATTTCCAGGTTACGGT
>CAKQCH010000100.1:0-8343 GCA_934216735.1 uncultured Prevotella sp. | reverse complement strand
GCCACGGTGCATTCGTTTCTGCAGAATTTCCGCATGGCTTCCATTAACCATGAACCTTATTATGACAGGGTTTATAACCTCCGATTTGATTCCATCCAAAAACGTCAATCGGATAATTCAATTCGTATCAATGGTGATATCGTAAGGGCAGTGAAGGCGAATGGAGGACCTCGTTGCATAGAGCAGGGACCTTATGCTCCTAATGGTATGCTTACAGGCGGCTGGGCTGAGTTTACCCTAAGCGGCAAGACAAGACGCAAGATGCAGTTGGATGCAGTTCCCCTTGATCGAAATTATCCCAACTTTGTTGGTATCCGTTCTGCCATTACGGGCGAAAAGATAAAGGTGCTGGGTCCTCATGATGCCATTATCAACGAAAAGCAGGCAAAGCAAATCTTTGGTGACAATAATCCTGTGGGGGCAAGCATTCGTTTGAGTAAGGGCTGTGGAAATTATCAGTTGAGATTGGTGGATGTCTATCAAGACTTATCATTGACTGAGCTAGATATGAGCAGTTCTGCTCTCTTTTACTCGCCATGGGAGTTGGAAGATATGGATTCTGATCAATTTTATGCTGGGAATTTGTATGTGGTGTTGAAAGAGGGATGCACGCCACAACAGTTGAAAGCAGAGGTGAACAGCAGATTGAAACCATTGGGGCTGAAGGTAAAAACAGAAAAGCTGAAAGATCGGTTGAGCGAAGAGTATTCAACCGTAGCGATAGCTTGTTCCATCACTTATCTGATTGGTTCGTTGATTCTGCTGGCTGCCATCATTGGTTTTCTGAGGATGCAGACGCAACTGTTCTGGATGCGCAGACGTGAAATCTCGCTCCGAATTACCAATGGTGCCACACGCCTCCAACTCTTCTCCATGTTTGCTACCGAGGTGGTGGTGATTGTGCTGGGGGCTTATTTTGTAGCAGTATTGATGGGATCCTGGATTTGTGATTATCTGGCAAGGCCTCAGTTTGCTGAAATCACCTCCGAGTTAGGAACCATCAGTCATCTGTATCTCTATAGTTTGGTGATTGGGCTGGTGGTTATGATGCTGTGTCTCACCATCATCTGGATTGTACTGAGTCGCATTTGCAAGCGTACGCAAGCACTCGAATCAGGGATGAGAAGAAGCCATAACCATTGGTTCCGCAATACGATGCTGGGTGTGCAGGTGATGATTAGTATGTTCTTTCTGGGTGTTACTTTCTGCCTCCTGTGCTGGGTGGGCAAGATGGCTGAATTCAATCATATACCTGATGACGAACGTGCATACGAGCAGAGTCTGTTTCTGCAGACAAATGCGGCAGAAAATGGTCAGCGCCTCAGAGACAAGCTCATCCATTTACCGCAGGTAGAACGATGGATGCCTTATAGCTGGGGATTTTGGAAAGTTAACGAGCTGGCAGAGAACGAGGAGTTCAGCAAGGCGGCTTGGCAAGGCGATCCTTATGCTAGCTATAATAATGTGACGAATTATTGCTTTAGGATTACATCAGATACCTCCTATCTCGATTTCTTCAAGATCAAGGTGAATTGGAAGCCGAAGGCAAACCGGAAGAAATGTATCCTGGTAAATGAGGAGTTGTATAAGTATATGCGCCAATATCATGTTGCTCCTAATGATATATTGACCGTAGATGAGATGGATTCGTATCAGATAGCCGGAACGTTCCAGTCGATTCCTTATCAGGGGAGTATGAAAACTGATATATACTCATTCATAGTCATTGACCCCAAAGAGGCTTATGATGCCAAGCATTATATTCTTGTGGCAAAGCGGGGTGAATATAAGGAGATGCAGGTTGCAGTAGATAGAATGATACAGAAATTGGAGCCTGCTGTGGTAAAACCGATGTCATCCAATCTGCGTGACTATATGGCAAGGAGCATGTTTGCGTTGGAAATACTGCAAAATATCGCGTGGATTTTGGCTATCGTGAGTCTGGCTATCTGCCTGATAAGCATCTTCAGTACGGTGATGCTGGATACGCAGACCCGCAAGAAGGAGGTGGCTATCCGCAAGGTGAATGGTGCCCTGACAAGGGATATTACCAAACTCTTCGGACGAACCTATCTGGTGATTACGCTCATCGCCATGGTGTTTGCGGTGGTAGCCATATTGCTGTTTCATATCGTTCTGAGTCAGACTTTCGATATGGTAGAAATCAATCCTAGCCTCCCTATCATCCTGAGTATAGTGGTAGTGGTTGGCTTCATTGCTGCCATCATCGCCTGTCAGGTACGAAAAATCATGAAGGTGGATCCTTCGGAGATTCTGGCTAAGGAATAAAATGCGTCATTTGAAAGTATAAAAGTATAATATGAATTTAAAGAAACGATAAAGATTATGATTCAATTAAATAATATCAAGAAAGTATTTCAGACAGAGGAAGTGGAGACCTGGGCTTTGCGTAATATCAGTCTGGAGGTGAAGGAAGGCGAATTTGTTGCCGTCATGGGACCTTCGGGATGTGGCAAATCTACATTACTTAATATAATAGGTCTGCTGAATAATCCTACAAGCGGAAGCTATCTGCTCGACGGCAAGGATGTGAGCACGCTGAAGGAGAGCGAGCGTACCCTGATAAGAAGAGGCATGATAGGTTTTGTGTTCCAGAGTTTCAATCTGATAGATGAGTTGAATGTGGTGGAGAACATTGAGTTGCCGCTTCTGTATATGGGAGTTTCGGGCAAGGAGCGCCGTAAGCGTGCAGAGGATGTGATGGAGCGAGTGGCAATATCCCATCGTGCCAAGCATTTCCCATCGCAGCTTTCGGGCGGTCAGCAACAGCGCACCGCCATCGCCCGTGCCATCCTGCCGCATCCTAAGTTGATTCTTGCCGATGAGCCTACTGGAAATCTGGATTCCAAGAATGGCAAGGAGGTGATGGAACTGCTTTCTGAGTTGCATAAGGAAGGCACCACCATCGTAATGGTAACCCACTCGCTGCATGATGCCAATTATGCCGATAGAATCATTAATATGTTTGATGGTGAGATTGTAAATCAGGTGGAGATGTAGGAATAAAAAGTCGCCCTGAAGGAACAAAAGCATATTGTTTTTAAAGCTTTTGCCCTTTCAGGGCGACTTGGTTATTTGCTATATACCCAGGGTGTTACCCTGGGCTAGGAGCTTCTGCCCTTTCAGGGCGTGTGGGTGTATACATTTATTTTCCTATTGTATCATCAATAAATTTGATGATTTCATCCTGCTGGTCGGGATGATACCAGTGGATTTCGGCATCTCGCTTAAACCAGGTGAGCTGCTTGCGCATGTATTCACGGCTATGCGACTGTATCTGTCGGATGGCTTCTTCCTTATCTATCTCGCCATCGAAATAGGCAAACATTTCCTTGTAGCCCACGGTTCTCAAGGCGGTGAGACCCTTGTGTGGATATACGCTGCGGGCTTCTGCCTCCAGGCCTTCCTCCATCATCATCAGTACACGCTGGTTGATTCGGTCGTACAATTCGGCACGGTCGCGGTTCAGGCCTATCTTAATGATGCGGAAAGGTCGCTGCTTCTTCTCGGCTACACGGAAAGAAGTGTAGGTCTTGCCAGTCTGGTGACAGATTTCCAGGGCATGCACCACGCGGCGGGGATTCTTCTTATCTACTATCGCCCAATGCTCCGGGTCCATTTTGTGGAGTTCTTCTACCAGTGCCTCCAAGCCTTCGTCTTCCAGGCGCTGTTTCATCCAGGTACGGATGTCATCCCGCACGGTAGGAATATCGTCGATACCCTTGCATACGGCATCGATATACATCATGCTTCCGCCTGTAAGCAGCGCCACATCGTGATTCTTGAAGATTTCTTCTTCCAGGAGATTCATCACATCGGCCTCGTATTGGGCTGCGCTGTAATAATCTTCGATGTGGTGGTTTCCTACGAAATAATGCTTCACCCGCTGCTGCTGTTCGGCAGTAGGCGCTGCGGTTCCGATAGGGAGTTCTGCGAAGATCTGGCGGGAGTCGGCATTGATAATAGGTATAGAGAGATGCTCTGCCAGAGAAAGACAGAGCTCGGTCTTACCTACACCGGTAGGACCGAGCACTACAATTAAAGTTTTCATTATCGGATGATGCCTCGCTGAGAACTCTCTACGAAGTCGATGATGTACTGGATTTCCTTAGTCACCTCAAGATTCTTCTTGATTTCCTCGATACCTTCCTTCAGAATACCCTTGCTGTAGAGCAGGCGATAAGCCTCGTGGATGTTCTGGATGGTCTCGTTGCTGAAACCACGGCGACGCAAACCGATGAGGTTGATGCTGCAATAGCGGGTTGGCTCCTTGCCGGCAATGATATAAGGAGGAATGTCCTGAGAGAAACGGCAACCGCCCTGGATCATCACGTAGCCTGCGATGTGGCAGAACTGATGAACGAGAACGTTGGCGCTGACGATGGCGTTGTCATCTACAACCACCTCGCCGGCAAACTTGGTAGAGTTACCGATAATCAAGCCGCTGCCCAGCTCGCAGTCGTGAGCCACGTGAACAGTCTCCATCAGGAGGTTGTTGCTGCCTACCACGGTCTTGCCCTTAGAGGCTGTACCACGAGAGATAGTAACGTTCTCACGGATGCTGTTGTTGTCGCCCACCTCGCAGGTTGTCTGCTCGCCCTTGAACTTCAAGTCCTGAGGCTTTGTAGAGATGCTGGCGCCTGGGAAGAATTCATTATTGTTGCCGATACGAGCGCCCACGTGGATGGTAACGCTGTTCTGCAATACGTTGTTATCGCCCAAAACGGTGTCCTTGTCGATATAGCAGAAAGGACCGATAATGTTGTTGTCACCGAGTTTTGCCTCTGGATGAACAAACGCTAATGGACTAATCTGATTCATATTTCTATCTTATTATTACTTGTTCTTAACAATCTGTGCAGTGAAAGTAGCCTCAGCCACTACCTGGTCGCCTACGAACATGTAGCCCTTCATAGAACTGATGCCATGACGAACTGGTGCGAGCAACTCCACACGGAAGAGGAGGGTATCACCTGGAACCACCTTTTTGCGGAACTTCACGTCGTCGAGCTTCATGAAGTAAGTGCTCCAGCGCTCAGGCTCTTCCAGCTGGTTCAATACGAGCAAACCGCCACATTGTGCCATCGCCTCTACCTGGAGAACGCCTGGCATTACTGGCTCCTCTGGGAAGTGACCGGTGAAGAATGGCTCGTTGCTGGTTACGTTCTTAACGCCCACGATGCTGGTAGGACCCATAGCGATTACCTTATCTACCAACTGCATTGGGTAGCGATGAGGCAGGAGCTGGCGGATGCGGATGTTATCCATGATTGGCTCCTCGTTTGGATCGTAGATAGGAGCCTGGATTTCGTGCTTGCGGATCTCCTTGCGCATGAGACGGGCGAACTTGTTGTTCACGGTGTGGCCCGGACGGGTTGCAATGATGCGACCCTTGATAGGCTTGCCGATGAGCGCCATATCGCCGATGATGTCGAGCAGTTTATGGCGTGTACACTCGTTCTCCCACTGTAAAGGACGGTGCTGGATGTAACCCAACTTGCTGGCATCCATGTGAGGTACCTTGAGATGGTCGGCGAGCTGATCGAGCTGAGCCTGCTCTACCTGACGCTCGTAGATAACGATGGCATTGTCCAAGTCGCCACCCTTGATGAGGTTAGCCTGGAGCAATGGCATGATATCGCGAACGAAAACGAAGGTACGTGCAGAAGCAATCTCGTCAACATAGGTCTCCATCTTGTCGAGGGTAGCAAACTGGCTGTTGATGAACTTGCTCTCGAAAGAACACATCGCCGTGATGCTGAACTCCTCGTCTGGAAGGATGGTGATGACAGAACCGTTGTCGTCCTTCACCTCAATCTTATGACGGATGATATAGTAGTCCTTCTCTGCATTCTGCTCCTGGATGCCTACGCTCTGAATCTTCTCTACATACATGGATGCAGAGCCGTCGAGGATAGGGAACTCAGGACCGTTTACCTGGATGAAACAGTTGTCGATGCCGAGGGCATAGAGTGCTGACATACCGTGCTCGATGGTAGAGATGCGGATATCGCCCTTGCCGAGTACGGTGCCACGCTGGGTTTCTACGACGTTCTCAGCCACAGCCTGGATGATAGGCTCGCCTTCGAGGTCGATGCGCTGTATCTTATAACCGGTGTTCTCTGGTGCAGGATTGAAAGTCACGGTGAGGCTCAAGCCTGTGTGCAATCCCTTGCCGCAAAGAGAGAAGCTACCTTTCAGTGTCTTCTGTTTTGACATAATTATATATAGTTTTATTTATTTTTCTTTAATTCTTCAATCTGCTTCTTCAGGTCGTTGAGTTCCTTGTACATGTCAGGCAGGCGACGGAAGATGGCCTGTGACTTGAAGTAAGCACGCTGCTCCATAGGAGGAGTACCGATGAGCTGCTGGCCGCTCTTGAGGCTGCCTGGCACACCGCTCTGTGCTCCGAGGAACACCTTGTCGCCGATGGTGATGTGACCTGCGAGACCCACCTGACCGCCAAACATACACCATTCGCCTACCTTGGTACTGCCGGCTACACCCACCTGTGCAGACATCACGGTGTTGGCACCGATGTCGGTATTATGTGCAATCTGAACCATATTGTCGAGCTTCACGCCCTTGCGAACGTAGGTAGAGCCCATGGTAGAGCGGTCAACGCAAGTGTTGGCACCAATCTCCACATCATCCTCGATGGTTACGATACCAATCTGAGGAATCTTGTCGTATCCATCAGGACCTGGAGCGAAGCCGAAGCCATCAGCACCGATGACGCAACCTGCATGGAGAGTCACGTTATCGCCGAGCTTACAGCCGTGATAAATGGTTACGTGAGGGTAGATGAGGGCATTCTTGCCCACCTTCACACCCTCGCCGATGTAGGCGTGAGGATAAATCTGGCTACCTTCGCCTACCTCTGCGCCATCGCTGATATAGGCGAAAGCACCGATATAGACGTTTTCTGCCACCTTAGCCTTTGGAGAAACAAAGGCCAATGGGTCGATGCCAGTCTTCTTGGGTTTCATAGACTCGTACATCTGAAGCAACTTAGCCACACATTCGTAGGCATTCTTCACACGGATGAGGGTAGCGCTGACTGGGTGTTCCAGCTCCACGGTTTCATCGATGAGCACGATGCTAGACTTCGTGTCGTACACGAAGTGAGTATATTTAGGGTTTGAAAGGAACGAGATAGCGCCTTCCTTACCTTCTTCAATTTTGGCGAAGGTGTTGACTTTTGCATTCTCATCACCTTCCACACGGCCCTGAACGAACTGGGCTATTTGCTGAGCGGTAAATTCCATATTTATCTATCTTCTAGTTTGTCTTACTTGAGTCTCCTTGTAAGATTCTCTTTAGGAAACACATTTTGTTTGCAAAAATAACAAAAAAGATTTAAATACTTGTCATTCTTTCGTAATATTTTGCTTTTTTCGCCTATAAATAGGTATTTTTAAGGCGCAAAGCGTCTTTTTCAAGATACTTTGCGCCTGAAATATTATTTTTTGTGGGGGATTACAACTTAGCAAGCTCTGCTGCCATTTGCTCCTGCAGCTCCTTTGCCTTCTGACCTGCTACCTCGGCGAAGTCATCGCCATTGCTGGCGTAGATGATGCCGCGGGATGAATTGACGAGCAGACCGCAATCCTTGATGATGCCATACTTGCAAACCTCCTGAAGGCTGCCGCCCTGGGCACCTACGCCTGGAACAAGAAGGAAGTGGTTAGGAGCCACCTTGCGGATGTCCTCGAACATCTGGCCCTGGGTAGCACCTACTACGTACATCATGTTCTCATCGTTGCCCCATTCCTGGCTCTTCTTCAGAACCTTCTCAAAGAGGCGCTCGCCTTCCTTATCCTCTGTGAGCTGGAAGTCGTGGCTACCCTTGTTGCTGGTCAAAGCCAGGAGGATGACCCACTTGCCCTCATACTCGAGGAATGGCTTGACAGAATCTTCGCCCATGTAAGGAGCTACGGTTACTGAATCGAGGTTGTACTCCTCGAAGAAAGTCTGGGCATACATCTTGGATGTGTTGCCGATATCGCCACGCTTGGCATCAGCGATGATGAAGTGGTTTGGATAGTGGCTCTTGAGATACTTGATGGTGTTCTCGAAGGCAATCATGCCGTCGATGCCACGGCTCTCGTAGAAAGCCAGGTTTGGCTTGTAAGCCACGCAATAAGGAGCGGTGGCGTCGATGATAGCCTGGTTGAACTTAAACATCATCTCGGCTTCAGCGCCCTGGATGTCTTCACTCTCTGTGATGCACTTTGGCAACTTATTGATATCTGTGTCAAGACCTACGCACAAGAAGCTCTTCTTGGCGAAAATCTGCTCTACAAGTTCTTTTCTGTTCAT
>CAKQCH010000099.1:0-8528 GCA_934216735.1 uncultured Prevotella sp. | reverse complement strand
TCAAATTGCTAACATGTGGAGGTTGTGGCATTTGGTGGCTCATTGATCTATTTCTAATCATGGATGCCACCAAACGGAAGAATCTGCTGCAAATAACAGAAATTTACGGAGCACCAGCATAAATTGAAATATAGCTTGCCCGTTGTCTGGAATTCCAGAGAAAGAGCAAGCTATATTCATTTTTATTATTATAGTTCATTTTACAGATATTTCTCGCAGAAAGCTTCACCCAGCATGAAACCTTCCTCATAGAGCCGTTCCAGCTTGGCAGTATCCTTCTCTATGCGCTCCACCTCCATCGGGCGAACCGGGCGAATACAGGTAATCTTTCCTGCAGCCTCCAGATCATCGACCAGTTGAATCTGCTCATTATAAGCCCTGTGGCGACGGCTCAGTGCCACTCGCAGACGCGGATAGTTCTTATATAAATAAGGTAGCTTTCTATCCTTACCGGTATCCCTCCACCCCTTGTTACGGGTCAGGATAACCACATTATGCTCAAACCCCTTGTCAAAGGCACGCTGCACAGGAATGCTGTCGGCTATGCCACCATCCAACATCGGAATGCCATCCACATTCACAATCTTACTTACATAGGGCAGACTGCTTGAAGCACGCACGATATCGAGGGCACGCTGACGGTCGTGGTTCTCCGAAAGATACATCGGCAGTCCCGTAAGACAGTTGGTGGTGACCATCTCGAAACCATCGGCATATTTAAAAAAGGTGTCGAAATCATAAGGAAGCAACTGGTTCGGGAACTTATCATAAAGCAACTTACGGTCGAAGATACATCCCTGGGTAACGAGATGGCGAATACCTATATACTGATAACGCGCCAAATAATCAATGTTTGAAATTCGGGCACGGCGAGGCTGACGGCTTATATACGACATGCCATTGCAGGCTCCAGCCGATACCGCCACCATGTAAGGAAAGTACACATCATGCTTCATGAAGGCATCCAGCACACCACTGGTGAATACACCACGCATGCCTCCACCCTCTAATACCAATCCTGTATTTCTCAATTTTATCTTCATAACTGTTTAACTGCTTTTTATTCTTCAATTATAGCTTTCAATCTGATAGCAAACATGCAATAAACAAGCGTATTCTTTACAATTTTCATTACAATTTACCATCAAAAAGCGCATGAATGTATTAATTATTTATAAATTCACACGAATATTTTATTTTTGCTTGCAAAGATAATACATTTTTGCGAAATATTTGCTAACTTTGCAGCAAAATAAAGTAAAATTCTAAAAATATGTTTAGCAAGGACACTTATATCAGCCGTCGCCAGGAGCTCAAGAAGCTTGTAAAGAGCGGCGTGATCATTCTTTTCGGAAACAACAATTCACCATGTAATTTCCCAAACAACGGATATTACCCATTCCGTCAGGACTCTACTTTCCTGTATTACTTCGGACAGCAGCGCGAAGGATTGGTTGGTGTGATTGATATAGATAACGACATCGAGACTCTGATCGGTGACGACATCGACCTGGTTGACATTGTTTGGTATGGAAGCGTAGACAGCGTACACGACCTGGCAGAACAGGTGGGTGTTCATAACTCTGCGCCAATGAAGACTCTCAAGACCATCTGCAACGATGCCATGTCGAAGAAGCGCAAGATTCACTTCCTGCCTCCTTACCGCTACGACATCAAGCTTCAGGTATTCGACTTGCTCGGCATCCACCCTGTTCAGCAGAAGGAAGAAGCCAGCATGGACCTGATCAAGGCCGTAGTCAAGATGCGCTCTACCAAGACCCAGGAGGAAATCGAAGAGCTGGAGCGTGCTGCAGTCATCGGTTACAAGATGCATACCACAGCCATGAAACTGGTTCGCCCAGGTATCACAGAGAAATACGTAGCCGGTCAGGTAAGCGGAATCGCACATTCTTACGGATCAATGGTCAGCTTCCCAACCATCTTCAGCCAGCACGGCGAGATTCAGCATGGCTATCCATCAATGAACTTGTTGGAGGAAGGCAGACTGACACTCTGCGATGCGGGTGCTGAGACCATGAACAACTACTGTTCAGACAATACCCGTACCATGCCTGTGAGCGGTAAGTTCAGCCAGCGCCAGCTGGAAATCTACACCATCGTAGAAGCTTGCCACGACTATGCTCTCGAAGTAGCAAAGCCAGGTGTAAAATGGGCAGATGTTCACTTCGGTGTTTGCCGCCTGCTCTTCGACCGCATGAAGGAGCTCGGTCTTGCCAAGGGTGATACAGAGGAAGCTGTAAAGGCTGGTGCCCACGCTATGTTCCTGCCTCACGGATTGGGACACATGATGGGTATGGATGTACACGACATGGAGAACCTCGACCAGATTAACGTAGGCTTCGACGAGGAAGTACGTCCTAACCTGGAACAGTTTGGTACCAACTGTCTGCGCATGGGTCGCCGACTCCAGGAAGGTTTCGTAGTAACAGACGAGCCGGGCGTTTACTTCATTCCAGCCCTCATTGACGACTGGAAGGCGTCAGGTCACTGTGCAGAGTTCCTCAACTTCGATAAAATTGAGACTTACAAGGACTTCGGTGGCATCCGTATTGAGGACGATGTTCTCATCACCAAGGATGGTTGCAGATTCTTGGGCAAGGACCGCATCCCTTACCATCCAAAGGATGTTGAGGAATACATGGCAGCCAACAGAGAAGAAATCCGCTAGGCGAAACTGCCATTAACAAGAGAAGATTCTATCTTAAAGAGAGATAATACAATTACATTATTAATTTAAAGAGAAAAAAATTCATGAAGAAATCTATGATTGTCGCAGCCATGTTGGCCATGGTTGCTACTGGTGCAAGCGCTAAGAATGCTGCAGATTCAGCAGCCATCGCTAAGAACAAGCCTGTTTTCACAGTAGTGAAGCAGAATCCTATCACAAGCATCAAGGACCAGAACCGTAGCGGTACGTGCTGGGCTTACTCTACTCTCAGCTTCTTCGAGAGCGAGATTTTGAAGAATACAGGCAAGACATTCAACCTGAGCGAGATGTTCGTTGCCAACAAGACTTATATGGACCGCGCCACAATGGCAGTGAGAATGCACGGCGACGTAAGCTTCTCTCAGGGTGGTAGCGCATACGATGTTCTCTATGCTTTGCAGCACTATGGCATCGTACCAGAGGATGCTATGCCAGCTCCAGGTACAATGACAGGCGACTCACTGGCTAACTTCGGCGAGTTCTTCGACGTAATGACTCCATACGTAGAGGCAGTGGCTAAGAGCACAGCCAAGAAGCTCTCTCCAGCTTGGAAGAACGGTCTTCAGGGTATCATCGACTCATACATCGGCAAGGCTCCTGAAAAGTTCACTTACCAGGGCAAGCAGTATACTCCAGAGACTTTCTGCAAGAGCCTCGGTCTGAACCTCGATGATTACGTAACCATCACCAGCTACACCCACCATCCAATGTGGAGCAAGTTTGCTGTTGAGGTACAGGACAACTGGCGCTGGCCTTTGAGCTACAACGTTCCTATGGACGACCTCTGCAAGATTATCGACAACGCCGTAAACAATGGCTACACCATAGCTTGGGGCGGTGACGTAACAGAGGACGGTTTCACTCGCAAGGGTCTCGGTATCGCTTACGACGTGAAGAAGGTACGTTCTATGGCAGGTACAGATGCAGACCACTGGTTCAAGCTCTCTAAGGACGAGAAGAAGGAGAAGTTCGATTCACTCGGCGTAAACGCTCCTGAGGTAGTTCCTACACAGGCTATGCGCCAGGAAGCATTCGACAACTGGGAGACAACAGACGACCACGGAATGCACATCTACGGTATCGCAAAGGATCAGAACGGCAAGGAGTACTATATGGTAAAGAACTCTTGGGGTGAGTATGGTGACTACAAGGGCACCTGGTACATGACCAAGGCATTCGTAGCTTACAAGACTATGGACTTCATGGTTAACAAGAACGCCATCCCTAAGGATATCCGCAAGAAGCTCGGAATCTAATAAAAACAAAATATTTAAAGGCAGCAAACCAAGGTTTGCTGCCTTTTTTTATTATTTCTTCGTAATTATGTTAAATTCCTAGGAAAAAGTTTCCGTTTGTCATTTTATTTTCGTAACTTTGGGGGCAGAAATAAAAATAATTAAAAATGCATTTTAAATGGAATTACGAAGAACCTTCACCGGAGCAAGAAAAAACGGCTAACGAACTGGCCGTGAAGCTCAGCATCAGCCCTATCCTGGCGAATCTTCTCATCCATCGAGGCATTACGACCGAGTCGGCAGCCAAGCGATTCTTCCGTCCACAGCTTTCCGACCTGATCAATCCTTTCCTGATGAAGGATATGGATATCGCCGTAGACCGCCTCAACGATGCCATGGGACGCAAGGAGCGCATTCTCGTTTACGGCGATTACGACGTAGACGGCTGCACGGCTGTAGCATTGGTGTATAAGTTTCTGCAGCAATTCTATTCCAACATCGATTACTACATCCCCGACCGATATGACGAAGGCTATGGAGTAAGCAAAAAGGGAATAGACTTTGCACATGAAACTGGTGTGAAACTCATCATCATCCTCGATTGCGGCATCAAGGCCATCAAGGAGATTGAATATGCCAAAAGCCTTGGCATAGACTTCATCATCTGCGATCATCACGTTCCCGACGATGTGATGCCACCCGCTGTGGCTATACTCAACCCCAAGCGCCCGGATGATCCATTCCCATTCAAGCACCTCTGTGGATGCGGCGTGGGATTCAAGTTCATGCAGGCCTTTGCCAAGAACAACAACATTCCGTTCTCCCGACTCATCCCATTGCTCGACCTCTGTGCAGTGAGCATTGCTGCGGATATCGTGCCTGTAGTCGACGAGAACAGAATTCTGGCTTTCCATGGCTTGAAACTGCTCAACACCAACCCGAGCATCGGACTGAAAGCCATCATCGACATCTGCAGCCTGAACGGGCGAGAGCTGGGCATGAGCGATATCGTCTTCAAGATTGGTCCTAGAATCAATGCTTCGGGCCGCATGGAGAATGGCAAGGAAAGCGTAGATTTGCTGGTGGAACGTGACTATGGGCATGCACTGCACATGGCAAAGCACATCAACGAATACAACGAACAGCGCAAGGACATCGACAAGCAGATGACAGAGGAAGCCAACCTGATTGTTTCAAGACTGGAAACCCAGAAGCACAACTCAAGCATCGTGCTCTATGATGAGGGATGGAAAAAGGGAGTCATCGGCATCGTAGCCTCAAGACTTACGGAAATCTACTTCCGTCCTACCGTGGTATTGACCCGCGAAGGAGAACTGGCAACAGGTTCAGCCCGCAGCGTGACAGGATTTGACGTTTATTCTGCCATCAAGAGCTGCCGCGACCTGCTCGTGAACTTCGGAGGTCATACCTATGCATGCGGTCTTACCCTGAGATGGGAACATATCAAGGAATTCAGAGACAGATTCCAGAAATATGTGGCAGAACACATCGCTCCCGAACAGACGGAAGCCCTGCTTAATATAGAAGCCGTGATAGATTTCAAGGACATCAGCAAGCAGCTGCATGCCGACCTGAAGCGATTCTCGCCATTCGGTCCCTGCAACCCTAAACCAGTGTTCTGTACCCGAAAGGTATACGACTACGGAACCAGCAAGGTGGTGGGTAGAGAACAGGAACACATCAAGCTGGAATTGGTGGATTCAAAGTCGAGCACCGTCATGAACGGTATAGCCTTCGGACAGAGTGCAGCAGCCCGCTACATCAAGAGCCGCCGCAGTTTCGACATTGTTTACACCATCGAAGACAATATCTTCAAGAAGAACCAAGTACAGCTCCAGATAGAAGATATCCGTCCTAACGATTAAAGAAAGAAGATTATGGCAGATAAATTTCAATCTATTCTGCAAAAATACTGGGGGTATCCCGATTTCCGAGGCATTCAGCGCAATATCATTGAAAGCATTGCCAACGGACGGGATACCCTCGGCCTTATGCCTACGGGCGGTGGCAAGTCTATCACATTCCAGGTGCCAGCCCTGGCACAGGAAGGGGTATGCATCGTGATAACCCCTCTCATCGCCCTGATGAAAGACCAGGTGCAGCACCTCAGGGAACATGGCATCCTGGCTGATGCCATCTATGCCGACAAATCGAGAAGCGAAATCCTGCAAACCCTCGACAACGCCATCTTCGGAGGTGTGAAGATTCTGTATGTTTCGCCCGAAAGACTTGCCTCGGAGATGTTTCAAACCAAATTACGCCACATTCATGTAAGTTTTATCACGGTAGATGAAGCCCACTGCATCAGTCAGTGGGGCTACGACTTCCGCCCCTCCTATCTGCAGATAGCCAGCATCAGGGAGATGAAACCTGGCATTCCCATACTTGCCCTTACCGCCACAGCTACCCCCGAAGTAGTAGACGACATACAGGAAAGGCTCCATTTCAAAGAGAAGAATGTCTTCAAGATGAGTTTCGAGCGCAAGAACCTGGCTTACGTAGTACGCGAAGCAGAGGATAAGCAGGGCGAAATGATTCATATCCTGCAAAGCGTGGGTGGCTCTGCCATCGTTTATGCCCGCAGCAGAAAGCGAACCAAGGAGATGGCGCAGCTGCTCTCGCAGCAAGGTATCACCGCCACCTTTTATCATGCCGGACTTGATCCCGACGTAAAGGACCAGCGCCAGAAAGCATGGCAGAAGGACGAAGTAAGGGTGATGTGTGCAACCAACGCCTTCGGTATGGGCATCGACAAGCCAGACGTACGCGTGGTGATTCACATAGACTGTCCAGACTCGCTGGAAGCCTATTTCCAGGAAGCAGGACGTGCGGGAAGAGACGGACAGAAATCATACGCCGTACTTCTCTACAACAAGCACGACGAGCTGAAGCTATGCAAGCGCATAGATGACACCTTCCCACCCAAAGAACTCATACAAGACATTTATGAGCATCTGGCTTACTTCTACCAGATAGGTGTGGGCAGCGGACAGGGAAAGACTTTCGAGTTTGATATCGAAAAATTCTGCGTCACCTACAAGTACTTCCCTACCAAGGTAGATGCTGCTCTTCGCATTCTGGAGAGAAGCGGATATCTGCATTATGAGGATAATCCCGACGGCAAGGCACGAGTTATGTTCCTGCTAGGCAGAAACGACCTCTACCAGCTAGATCAGCTCGCTCCCAGCCAGGATGCCGTCGTCACCGCCCTACTACGCTCCTACGGAAGTCTCTTTGTTGATCTTACCTATATCGACGAGGCGCTGATAGCCCGGCAGGCAGAGCTAACCATCCAGCAGGTATATTTTGCTCTCAAGAGTCTGGCAGCCCGCCATATCATCCAATTCATCCCTCGCCGCAAGATACCTTTTATCAGTTATACCCGCGACAGGGTGGATGGAGACAAAGTGGTGATTCCTAAAGAAGTATGGGAGTCGAGACGTGAGCAATACGAGAAGCGCATCAAAAGCATGATTCGCTATGCCAAGAACGACGAAGTATGCCGATCAAGACAGCTACTCGCCTATTTTGGAGAAGAGAACGACAGAGATTGCAAGCAATGCGACGTATGCCTGGCTGATCAGACAGAAGAAAGAGAGAAGGAACTCCGCAGGAAAGTAGCAGAAAACCAGATCATCATAGAAGACCATCATATCATAGAAAAAAAGGATTAGGAATATCTTCTGATAAATCACATTAAAAAGGGGACGAACCATCTCGGTCCGTCCCCTTTTAAAACATTATGTACGAGAAAAAAATTAGTTATTCTCTGGGCGAAGTTTACGTACTGTAACACCAGCCTGCCACATTTCCTTGTTGCGCATAGCCTCGAGTTCAGCATTCAACTTCTCACGGTAATCAGCCTGAGAGTTCTTGTCGATAGAAATCTGAGCCTCATTACCTGTCTTAACAGAGTAATACAACCACTCCATAACTGGCTTGATAGCCTCACGGAAACGAGGAGCCCAATCGAGAGCACCACGCTGAGCTGTTGTAGAACAGTTAGCATACATCCAATCCATACCCTTAGCGCCGAAGAGAGGGCCAAGGCTCTGAGTCAACTCCTCAACAGTCTCGTTGAATGCCTCAGATGGAGAGTGACCGTTCTCACGGAGTACATCGTACTGAGCCTCCAGGAGACCCTCGATAGCACCCATCAAAGAACCACGCTCACCAGTAAGGTCAGAAGTAGCCTCACGCTGGAATGTAGTCTTGAACAAATAACCGGCACCGATACCGATACCGAAGGCAATTGTCTTCTCCTCTGCCTTGCCAGATGCATCCTGATATACAGCGTAAGAGCAGTTCAAACCACGACCCTCGCAGAACATTGTGCGGAGAGAAGTACCAGAACCCTTAGGTGCAACCATGATAACATCAATATCCTTAGGTGGAACTACGCCTGTGCGATCGCTCCAGTTGATAGCGAAACCATGTGAATAATACAAAGTCTTACCTGCTGTGAGGTGTGGCTTAATTTTTGGCCAGCAAGCAATCTGACCGGCATCAGAAAGCAACATACAGATGATAGTACCCTTCTCAGC
>CAKQCH010000098.1:0-8764 GCA_934216735.1 uncultured Prevotella sp. | reverse complement strand
ATGGATGGTAACTTCTCTGTTGACGCAGCTCCAGGTACCAATCTTACTTTCACCTATCTGGGAATGACTCCACAGACTATCAAAGCCACATCTAACATGATGATTACCTTGGCGGATGACTCTAAGGCTTTGAACGAAGTCGTAGTCATTGGTTATGGTCGTGCTAAGAAGGACGACTTGACAGGTTCTGTTACTGCCATCAAGCCAGATGAGCTTTCTAAGGGTATCACCAACAACGCATCAGACATGTTGGTTGGTAAGATTGCCGGTGTTGATGTACAGACAGCAGGTGGTACTCCTGGTGCAGGTGCTCAGATTCGTATCCGTGGTGGTGCTTCTCTGAATGCATCCAACGACCCACTCTATGTAGTAGATGGTTTGGTTATTGATAACCAGACAGCTACTGGTATGAGTAATATTCTCGCTATGATCAATCCTAGTGATATTGAGACATTCACCGTATTGAAGGATGCTTCTGCTACCGCTATTTATGGTAGCCGTGCTTCTAATGGTGTCATCATCATCACTACCAAGAAAGGTCGCAATGGTCAGAAGCCTTCTATTTCTTACACAGGCGATGTAACTATTTCTACTATCCAGAAGAAATATGATGTATTGAACGCTGCTCAGTACAAGGAACTTGTCGGCTCTATCAATGGTCTTGATGCATCCAAATTAGGCAATGCTGATACCAACTGGCAGGATGAGATTTTCCGCACAGCAGTTTCAACCAACCATAACGTAAGCGTACAGGGCGGTTTGAAGAACATGCCATATCGTGCCAGTGTAGGCTTCAACAACTCAAATGGTATTGTAAAGACCAGTTGGATGAATCGTGTCAACGCTTCTCTCAACTTGGCCCCATCATTGCTCGACAAGCACTTGAACTTCAACATCACAGGTAAGTTCATGTATGAGAAAGACCGCTATGCAGATGCAGGCGGTGCTATCGGTGCAGCTTTGTCTATGAATCCAACAGAGCCTGTTTTTGGTGAAGGCGACCAGTATGCAGTTACAGGCGGTTACTATCAGAACCTGATCAACAAGGCTAATGATATAACAGACCCTAACTGGAAGAATACAACCAACTCTAATGCAGCCCAGAACCCAGTGGCTCTTCTCAACCAGAAAGAGATTATGGCTCACGCCCGTGACTACAGTGGTAACTTTGAGGTAGATTACAAGATTCATGGTTTCGAGGATTTGCATCTGCATGCAAGCTTGGGTGCTCAGTACACCTCTACACAGCAAAGCGATGAGATTTCCAAGTACTCATACTCTAACAACTACTTTGGTTGGGCTGGTATGACTCACTATTGGAAATATAATATGATTGGTAATGCCTATGCACAGTATGCTCATAAGTTTGGTGTTCACGACATCGACGTGATGGCAGGTGCCGAGCAGAGCCACTACCACAGACATGGCTACAACCAGGGCTTTGGTACAGATGAATACCTGAAGGAAAACAACCCAGTCCTCAACGAGGAGACAGGTTACTACAATTGGCAGCACAACCCATCAAAGCGCAGCGAGCAGGAGTGGGCTAACCACAACTCTCTGGTATCATACTTCGGCCGTTTGAACTATAATCTTCTCGACCGCTACTTGATTACCGCCACATTCCGTGCCGATGGTTCTTCTCGTTTTGAAAAGGGAAAGAAGTGGGGTTACTTCCCATCAGCAGCCTTTGCATGGAAGATCAACCACGAGGGATTCCTGAAAGATGTAAAATGGCTCGATGACTTAAAACTCCGTGTGGGCTGGGGTAAGACCGGTCAGCAGAATGGTATCGACGATTTCTACTACGCACCTCTTTATGTAGTAGGAAACTCTTACGCTCAGTATCCATTCGGTAACGACTACCACCAGACGGTACGTCCAAACAAGTATAATAACCAGTTGACATGGGAAAAGACTACAACATGGAATGCAGGTATCGACTTCGCTGCTCTCAACAACCGTTTCTCTTTCAACATTGATGGTTACTATCGCAAGACCACCGATTTGTTGGCAACAGTTGACGTATCAGCAGGTACTACATTCGGTGATAACCTGTTGAAGAACGTAGGTTCCCTCAAGAACTATGGTGTTGAGTTGGCATTCGACGTAAAGCCTATCGTAACCAAGGACTTTACATGGGATATTACCTATAATGTAGGCTGGAACCACAATGAGATTACTTCTCTTGATGCCGGTGCTCAGGACTGGGTATGGACAGGAGATAAGATTTCTCGTGGTAACAACACCAAGGTGATGAAAAACAAGGTGGGTGAAGCAGTCAACGCTTTCTTCGTTTACCAGCAGGTATATGATGAGAATGGCAAACCTATCGAGGGTCTGTACGTAGATCGCAATGCCGATGGTCAGATTAACGACGCTGACCGTTACTATTACAAGAACCCAGCTGCAGATGTAATCATGGGTCTCACCACTAAGTTCCTCTATAAGAATTGGGACTTCAGTATGGCATTCCGTGCATCTTTGGGCAACTACGTATATTATGACTTCCTGGCCAACAGAGCATCCATCTCTCCATCAGGTCTTTACTCTAACAGTTCATTCAGCAACACCACTCCAGAGGCCGTTAAGCTCGGTTTCACAGGTTTGACAGTTGCCCAGAACTACTTGAGTGATTACTTTGTACGTAATGCTTCTTACTTGAAGTGCACCAATATTACATTGGGTTACAGCTTCCCTGCATTGATCAAGAATTCTTGCAGCGGACGTATCTACTTCACAGCACAGAACCCATTCATCATTACAAAATATAAGGGTATCGACCCAGAGGTAACCAGTGGTATCGACAGCAATCCATATCCACGTCCAATGAGTTTCCAGATTGGATTGAACCTCAACTTCTAATATATAAAGGATTATAATTATGAGACATATATTATTAAAGACAGCAGTAGCCGGTTTCCTCTGCTTGGGATTGGCTTCTTGCGCAGACGATTTGAATATCAGCTCAATTGATCCTCAGTCATCACCTAGTTATGATGCCGACGGTCTTTTGGCTAAACAATATGCAACACTTGGCTTGACCGGTCAGGCTGGTCCTGCCGGAAAAGGTGATATGAGCCAGGATGAGGGTGAAAGCGGTTTCTATCGTGTCATCTTCAATCTTCAGGAGCTTTGCACCGATGAGGTTATCTGGGCTTGGCAGACTGATCCAGATATCCCTTCCCTCACCAATATTGCATGGAACTCAAGTTCTGTACGTGCCAACTGGGCATACCAGCGTTTGGCATACGACATCACCCTTCACAACCAGTTTATCAGTGAGCAAACTGGCAAGATGAGCGACGATGTCATTGCAGAGGTTCGTTTCCTCCGCTGCTTGAACTACTATTATTTCCTTGATCTCTTCCATAAGGCACCTTTCAAGGATACATTTAATAGTGAGTTGCCTGTAGAGAAAACCGGCAAGGATCTCTACGACTGGATTGACAAGGAGTTGACCGCCATTGAGCCACAACTGAAGGAAGTAGGTGCTTACAATGACGACAAGGGATTTGGTCGTGCCGATCGTGGTGCAGCTTACGCCCTCCATGCTCGTCTGGCTCTGAACTCTGCAGTTTACACAGATGGCCAGGTAAAGGACTACAAAAAGGCAAAGGACTACTGTGACAAGATTCTCAATAGTGGAGCTTACGCATTGTCAACCGAGACAAAGAATGGATTCTCAGGCTATGAGCAGGTATTCATGGGCGACAACGACCAGAACACCCAGGCTATGAAGGAGATTATCTTCCCTATCCGCCAGGATGGCAAGAAGACTCAGGAATACTCAGGTTCTACATACCTCGTAGCATCTATGCGAATTTCAGGAATGCCAAACTCATTCACCAGCAACTACTGGAGCTGTAACTTCGCCCGCAAGGACTTGGTTGAGAAATTCTTCCCTAATGGCAATATCCCTATGGCAGGTGAAAACGATGCGTTGAAGGATGCCACCGAGGAGCAGGTTATCGCAAAGGATGAAGAATTGCATGTAACCACAAAAGATGTCATCAACAGAGCAGGTGATGACCGTGCCATGTTCTACATGGGTGTAGGTGGCGGTATCCGCACACTCAGCCCAGGCAAGGCGATTACAGGTTTCATGAATGGTGCTTCTATCGTAAAATGGCAGAATCGCCATGCTGATGGTTCAGATATTCATGATGGTACATTCATGGATACAGATATTCCATTGTTCCGCCTGGCAGAGATTTATCTGACACGTGCAGAAGCTAACTATCGTTTGGGAAATACAACAGATGCTCTCGCAGATATCCAGACTATTCAGAAGCGTGCTAATCGCAAGGAAATCTCTGGAGCTGTCGATGAACAGACTTTGATTGACGAGTGGTGCCGTGAGTTCTATGTAGAAGGCCGCCGTCGTTCTGATTTGATCCGCTTTGGTCTCTTCACAGGTTCCAAGTATCTCTGGGACTTCAAGGGAGGTGTAGCAGGTGGTATCGGTATCGAGTCTAAGTTCAACGTATATCCTATCCCTGTTACCGACATCGCAGGTAATCCTAACATGACTCAGAATCCTAATTACTAATCATAGTAAATCGGGGATTCTTCGGAATAAAGAACTATAATTGATTAAAGAATACAATTATGAAAAAGATATTTTTAAAATTGATGCTGTTGCCTGCAATGGTTTTGCCTTTGCTCTTCACTTCATGCTCTGACGACAATGACAGCAATCCTACATTGGATTTAAGTCATGCTGCAGACGGATTTGTATTGAACACACCAGCATACGCAGAAAACAACACATACGACTTGGCAAGTGCCAACAACTTGACCTTGTCTTGTTCACAGCCAAACTATGGAGGTATTCCATACGTGGTTCGCTACTATGTGCAGGTTGCACTCGATCAGAAGTTCCTGACAGATACAACAGCTACACATAAAGAGTTGGCAACCTCATACACCACAGCCAAGATGGCTGTAGATGCAGCAGAGTTGAACTCTACACTCGTTGATATGTTCCAGGCAGCCAACCCAGACACAAGCGTGCCTGAGACAATGCCTGTATATGTAAGATTGCGTGCTGTCATAGATGGTACAGCCGACCCTTATCTTGGTCAGAGCTATTCCAACATCATCACCCTGCCTTCAGTGAAGGCTACTTACAAGGCTCCTGATGCTAAGTATCCAGAGAACCTGTTCGTAATCGGTTCTTCTATCCAGGAGGCTTGGAAGAGCTGGAAGCCAGTGGCTCCTGTATATGGTATGGCAGGCAACTATTACACAATGGTTTATGTTCCAGATGGCGGTTCATTCAAGTGGGGTACATACGAGAACGACTGGCGTGGCTATAGCCGTCTGGCTGCTATCAACGATAATGCTGGCGCTGAATTCTCAGAGGATGGCGACGGAAACCTGAAGGTTGCTCATGGCGGCTGGTTCGTTCTCCACTTCGTTGGTGAAATGTCAGCAGACAAGAAGAACATCAACTACTCACTGAATGTTTATCCTGGTGCAGCTTACATCATCGGTGCTTCAGCTGGTGGCAATTGGGACGATGCTTCTGCCGCTTGGGCTATGACAGCTCCTGCTGACCAGACTGGCGAATGGGTATCTCCTGCCTTCGGTGGTGATGGCGAGCTCCGCACATACATCAAGATTCCAGGAATCGACTGGTGGCGTACAGAGTTCACTATCGTCAAGGGCAACTGCTTCTGGAGAAATGATAACATTGTTGACTCTTGGTCTGAGATTGGTGAGGGTTACGCTGTTGCTTGCGCTGCAGGCAAGAAGCTCTATGTCAATTTCGACAAGAACACAGCAGAAATTAGATAATTAAAAACATGAACACAATGAAAAAGACATTATTATATAGCTTAGCAGCAATGGCAAGTCTCGCACTTGCCAGCTGCGCTGGCGACTACGACGACTGGGCTAACCCACAGGCCAACGAGCAGGAAGCATCTGCAGCCAAGTATGGGGTAACCTTTGCCAACGGTTCTGAGGCAGAAGGCAGCATGGCAGATGAAGATGGTATCATCAATCTCGTAACAGTCAATTCTACTGATGCCAATGTTTCTGGTTTCACTCTCAAAGACCTTAAGGTGAACGGAGTAGCTGTCAATGGAACAATGGTTGGCGACAGCGTTCAGGTAAGTGCTTCTGAATTGGAGAAACTCGTTTGCGAGCAGAATAAGTCTCGTGCTTCTGTTGCTCGCGACCTGAAAGTGGAGACTCAAGTTTCTATCAATCTCGCTTCTGGTGATGCAGTAAGCATTACCAACAAGGGCGAGACTACAGGTAAGTTTACTCCAACAGCAACACCTCAACTCGATGAGAAGGGCTACTACATGCTCGGTCAGGTAAACGGAAATGAATGGGATGCAAAATCTCCTGTCTGGATGAACAAGATTAGCGATGGAGTTTATCAGTTGAAGGTTACAACTACTGCAGACAAAAACTGGTTTAAGTTCTATGCTGGAAGCAACTTCGTAAGTGAAGACTGGGATTCCATCAACAAGGGAGCCTTGGGCTGCAAGGAGAACGGTTCAGAAGACACATTCGGATACATTCTCTATGATGGCGATTCATGGGGTAAACTTCAGACTCCAGTTATCCCTGGAGCTGGTACATGGATTGTTACTCTTGATATGAACAACCTTACTTACTCTGTAGGCAAGCCTGTCCTCTATATGAAGGGCGATGCTAACGGCTGGGATGGATATGACTACCTCTCAGGTGACGATGGTGTACACTTCACAGGTTATATGTACCTGAACCAGAATGGTTTCAAGTTCTGTACTCAGAAAGACTGGAAGGGCACCAACTATGGCGCAAACTTCGACACAGCACAAGATGCTGGTAACATCGTAATGACAGAACCTGCAGGTTACTACAAGGTAGAAGTAGACTTGTCTGCAAAGACTTATACTTTGTATCCTATCACATCCATCAGTATGATTGGTGATGCGACACCTGGTGGTTGGGATGCTGATACAGACCTTACCTATAATGCAACAGAGCGTTGCTGGGAAATCAAGGATGTTCATTTGGAAGCAAAAGAACTCAAGTTCCGCTCTAACCACAGTTGGGATGATCCGAACCCTAATTGGGGAGGTACTCCTGATGCGCTCGTACAGAAAGGTGGTAACATCAAGGTGGCCGAAGATGGCAAATACGATGTCAAGCTCTATGCTTGGGCAAATGGCTATGCTAAGTGTGAACTGATCAAGAAGTAAGTATCTGTTTCATCATAATAAAAATAGTAAAATCAATAGGCGGCTCTCAATTCCGGGAGCCGCCTATTTTTTCTCCTCCCACAACTTTTCCACCTAAACATTTGGTGGTTACGAGGAAAAGTCGTATCTTTGCGGCATCATTTAAAATAACATTAAAAGTAAAGCAATATGGATGTAGCTATAAATAATATAAAAACAACTATAACTGTTCCGCAAGTTGACTTCAAGCTATTAAAGGAACTGGCAAAGAAGTTTGGCTGGGTTATTCAAGCCGAAAAGAAAAGTGGTATTGAAGAAGCCCTAGAAGATGTTAAAGCTGGCAGAGTATATCATGCAAAAGATGCTCACGACTTAATCAAACAGTGCTTAGAATGAAATACTCTATTGACTTTACAAACAGATTTAAAAAGTCTCTGCGAAAAGGAGTGAAACGTGGTCTAGACCCTACTCTCATAGAAAAAGCTGTAGAGAAATTAGCTAATGAGGGTAAACTACCGCCATCATATAAATCGCATAAACTTCATGGAAACTTAGAAGGTATATGGGAATGTCACATAACCCCTGATTGGTTGATGCTGTGGGAACAAAACGACGAAAAATTAACTTTGCTGTTTCTCAACAATAGAACCCACAGCGATTTGTTTTGACTATAATGTAAATCCATATACAAACATTGTATTATAATTACTCTATCGGTAAGCTCAATTTCTATTGCTCTGCCGAAAGATTTTCGCAGTAGCCTTCCTTCCATTGAAGAAATCGAAAAGGGAATCAACGAATGGAATCAAGATATAAATAATTTTACAAGTTAATTACGGTGAAAATATCTCTTAAGGGAAGATTTTATTTCCCTTAAGGAAAAAAATATTTTCCCTTAAGGCAAAGAATAAATATCCTTAAGGGAAAATATTCAATCTCTACTTTCCCCATTTTACGGGAGTTTCTTCTTGATTGTCTTTTTCCGGAATATTATTTACATAGCATCATATATGCCAGCAGAATTATGGAAGGACTATGATGTGATTCCCCCTCTCACCAGCCACTTTGCAAAGAAGCGGTCGCTTACCAAATAGCCATTTGGGGTCTTGCTTACCAGTTGCTTATCCACCAAAGCCTTTAATGCCGTCTTCACGCTGCTTGTGGCTGACAGATGGTGGGTGCTGATAAACTGCTGGCTTAAAGGCGAAGATACCAGGCTCTCACTAGCTATAGCCAGCAATAGCAGCTGCTGGTTCTCCGTAAGCCAGGCACAATAGTTCTGATAAGCCATCGCCTGCTCCTCTATCAATTCCTGAATCACCTCGTCCACCAACAACTTCGTTATCCCGGAAGAACCATGCTCGTAAATACCATGCAATATCGCCTGCACATACCAGGTTACACTGCCCGACTGCTGATAGATATAAGAAAAGACGGATTCGTCTATCACCCTATGCTGAGATGACAACAGACGATTGGCAAACTTACGATAAACCGGTTCTTCGATGCAAGGCAAAGACAACACCAGCGAACTCTGGAAGAAAGGACGATTTGCCGACAGGAACATCTCCTGCATCATG
>CAKQCH010000097.1:0-8916 GCA_934216735.1 uncultured Prevotella sp. | reverse complement strand
GAACTCAGTATAGACGAGAAGACCATGGAACCTTGTTATGAGATTCCAGAGGAAAAGAAAAAACTCGTCACAGAATTGAAAGCAACCGCGAAGCAAGCCAAGAAGATTTGGTTGGCATCCGATGAGGACCGCGAGGGAGAAGCCATCAGCTGGCACCTTTGCGAAGTTCTCGGATTGGATGAGGAGAAGACAAGCCGTATCGTCTTCCATGAAATTACCAAACCAGCCATCTTGGACGCTATCCAGCACCCACGCCATCTGGACATGAACCTGGTGAATGCCCAGCAGGCACGCCGTGTGCTCGACCGCATCGTGGGTTTCAAACTCTCTCCAGTGCTCTGGAGAAAGGTGAAGCCAGCCCTCTCTGCCGGTCGCGTACAGAGTGTTGCCGTACGCCTGATCGTGGAGCGTGAGCGTGAGATACAGAAGTTTAAGAGCGAGCCATACTATCGCGTGAACGCCGTATTCGCATTGATCAATGAGAATGGCGGCGCCACAGAGGTGAAGGCAGAACTTGACCAGCGCTTCAAGACCCACGAGGAGGTAGAAGCCTTCCTGGAGAAATGCAAGGATGCCAAGTTCAGCGTAGAGGCAGTGACCAAGAAGCCACTGAAGCGTACGCCTGCCCCTCCTTTCACCACCTCAACCCTGCAGCAGGAAGCAGCCCGCAAGCTCGGCTTCACCGTAAGCCAGACCATGATGGTGGCTCAGCGCCTGTATGAAGGTGGACGCATCACCTACATGCGTACCGACAGCGTGAACCTCTCTACCCTCTGCAGCAATGCCAGCAAGGACGAGATTATCAAGGTTTACGGCAACGAGTACAGCAAGCCTCGCACCTATCATACCAGCTCTAAGGGAGCGCAGGAGGCTCACGAGGCCATCCGCCCTACCTACATGAGCGAGACCAGCATCGATGGAACCAGCCAGGAGAAGCGCCTTTACGAGCTGATCTGGAAGCGTACCATCGCCTCTCAGATGGCTGATGCTCAGATAGAAAAGACCACCATCAACATCCATATCGACAACACCACAGAAAAATTTGTTGCCAATGGAGAAGTTGTTGTGTTCGACGGATTCCTCAAGGTATATCGTGAATCTACCGACGAGGATGACAACGCAGAGGACTCAACCCACATCCTGCCAGCCATGAAGGAAGGCGATGAGTTGCAGCGCCGCGAGATTATTGCCACCGAGAAATTCTCCCTGGCTCCAGCAAGATACACCGAGGCAAGCCTCGTGAAGAAACTGGAAGACCTCGGCATCGGACGTCCATCTACCTACGCTCCAACCATCAGCACCATCCAGCAGCGCGAATACGTGGTGAAGGGTGACAAGCAGGGCGTGGAGCGCAACTACACCGTAGATTCCCTGAAGGGCATCAAGATAACGCAGAAGACCAAGAAGGAAATGGCTGGCTCCGAGAAGGGCAAGCTGCTGCCTACCGACATCGGCATTGTGGTGAACGACTTCCTGATGGCCAACTTCCCTAACATCATGGACTATAACTTCACAGCCCATGTGGAGCAGAGATTCGATGACATTGCCGAGGGAAAGACCGAGTGGATTAAGTGGATGAAGGACTTCGACAAGGGATTCGAGCCAGAAGTGAAGGAAGTGATGAATGCACGCAGCGAGCACAAGGCCGGCGAGCGCGAGCTGGGCAACGACCCTAAGAGCGGTCGCCCGGTATTCGTAAAGATAGGCCGCTTCGGCCCTGTGGTTCAGATAGGTACAGCCGACGACAAGGACAAGCCACAGTTTGCCCAGTTGCCTGCCGACAAGAGCATCGAAACCATCACCCTGGAAGAGGCTCTGGAACTCTTCAAGCTGCCACGCCAGGTGGGCGAGTTCGAGGGAACCACCGTTACCATCGGTGCCGGTCGCTTCGGTCCATACGTGCTCCACAACCGCAAGTACGTATCCATCCCTAAGGACATCGACCCTATGGCCATCACCCTGGAGCAGGCGATAGAACTCATCAACGAGAAACGCAGCAACGAGCAGAAGCGCCACATCAAGACCTTCGAGGAAGATGAGAAACTGGAACTGCTGAACGGCCGCTACGGTCCTTACATCGCATACGATGGCAAGAACTACCGCATTCCTAAGGCAAAGCAGGAGAATGTGGAGGCGCTTACCTACGATGAATGCATGACCATCATCAAGGAAGCACCAGAGCCAAAGACTAGAGGCAGAAAGAAGTAAATTGCTGATGGATGGTTCCCTTTTTAGAGGAGCCATCCTATCAAAATAATAAGAAAGAAATGAAGTCAATCATCATCATTGGATATATGGGAGCCGGCAAGACAACCGTCGGCAAGGCCCTCGCCAAAGAGCTTGGCGTGATGTTCTACGACTTAGATTGGTATATCGAAAGCCGTATGCGCAAGACCGTGAAGCAAATCTTCGACGAAATGGGCGAAGAGGGATTCCGCCACATAGAGCACAACATGCTCCACGAGGTGGCAGAGTTTGAAAACGTAGTGGTAAGCTGCGGCGGAGGAACACCTTGTTTCTTTGACAACATGGACTATATGAACCAGGCAGGCGAAACCATCTACCTGAAGGCAAGTCCTGAAACTCTGCATGCCCACCTGAAGATGGGCAAGGGCGTACGCCCCCTGCTGCTCAACAAGACTCCCGAGGAAGTGGATGTCTTCATCCGTGAACAGCTCAAGCAACGCGAGCCGTTCTACGAAAAGGCCAAGCACATCATCGACGTCAATGTGATGGACAACTTCGACAAGATTAACAATACGGTTCAGCAGATTAGAAACCTGCTGAACGTGTAACCCAAAAGGTAAGCATTCCCCCTCAGCCCATGCGAGGAGGAGTGCTTACCTTCACTCATAGTATATTCACAACATCAAATTATAATAGACTAAAAAGCAAGACAAGAACAGAAAATGAAGAAATGGACTATTGAAGACTCGAAGGAGCTCTACAACATCGGTGGTTGGGGCACTTCTTACTTTGGCATCAACGACAAGGGTGATGTCTATGTAACTCCATGCAAGGACAACACGCAGATAGACCTGCGCGACATCATGGACGAGTTGGCATTACGCGACATCAACGCTCCCGTACTGCTCCGTTTCCCAGACATCCTCGACAACCGCATCGAGAAGACAGCCAGCTGTTTTCAGAAGGCCAAGGAGGAATATGGTTACAAGGGGGAAAACTTTGTCATCTATCCTATCAAGGTAAACCAGATGCAGCCGGTGGTTGAGGAGATTATCTCTCATGGAAAGAAGTTCAACCTGGGACTGGAAGCCGGTTCCAAGCCAGAGCTTCATGCCGTTATCGCCGTACAGGCACAGAGCGACTCACTCATCATCTGCAACGGTTACAAGGATGAGAGCTACATCGAACTTGCCTTGCTCGCACAGAAGATGGGTAAGCGCATCTTCATCGTGGTAGAAAAGCTCAACGAGCTGGATATCATCGCCAAAGTGGCAAACAAGCTCAACGTAAAGCCAAACATCGGTATCCGCATCAAGCTCGCTTCTTCAGGCTCAGGCAAATGGGCTGAGAGCGGTGGCGATGCTTCGAAGTTCGGTTTGACAAGCGCCGAACTGCTCACCGCACTCAACAAGATTGAGGAGATGGGATTCCACGACTGCCTGCGCCTCATCCACTTCCACATCGGAAGCCAGATTACCAAAATCCGCCGCATCCAGACGGCTCTCCGTGAGGCGGCACAGTTCTACATCAACCTCCACAAGATGGGCTACAATGTAGATTTCGTAGATTGCGGTGGTGGTCTTGGCGTAGATTACGACGGCACCCGTTCTGCCAGCAGCGAAAGCTCTGTAAACTACTCTATCCAGGAGTATGTAAACGATTGTGTCTATACTTTCGTTGATGCAGCCAACAAGAACGATATCGAGCATCCTAACCTCATCACTGAGAGTGGCCGCTCGCTTTCTGCCCACCACTCCGTATTGGTGATTGATGTGCTGGAGACTGCATCCCTGCCGGAAATGCCAGAGGAGTTTGAGGCAAAGGAGACTGACCACCAACTGGTGAAGGATCTCTATGAGATATGGGACAACCTGAATCCTCGCAACATGCTGGAAGACTGGCATGATGCCGAGCAGATTCGCGAAGAGGCCTTGCAGCTCTTCTCTCACGGCATCGTAGATTTGAAGACCCGTGCCGAGATTGAGGCGATGTACTGGAGCGTGTGCCACGAGATCAACAATCTTGCCAAGCACATGAAGCACGTGCCTGAGGAGCTCAGAGGATTGGATAAGATTCTTGCCGACAAGTATTTCTGCAACTTCTCATTGTTCCAGAGCCTGCCAGACAGTTGGGCCATCGACCAGCTCTTCCCTATCATGCCTATCCAGCGTCTGGACGAGCGTCCTACCCGCAACGCTACCTTGCAGGATATCACCTGCGACAGCGACGGCAAGATTGCCAACTTCGTAACTGATGGTCATATCGGCAACGTTCTCCCACTTCATCCTTTGAAGAAAAACGAGCCATACTATCTCGGTGTGTTCCTCGTAGGTGCCTACCAGGAGATTCTGGGCGACATGCACAATCTCTTCGGCGACACCAATGCAGCCCACATTTCCGTAAAAGACGGCAAATACAGCATCGACCAGATATTCGATGGCGAGACCGTAGAGGAGGTATTGGATTACGTACAGTATAATCCGAAGAAACTCGTCCGCCAGTTGGAGCAGTGGGTAACCAAGAGTGTGAAGGAAGGCAAGATTTCACTCGACGAGGGTAAGGAGTTCCTGGGCACCTATCGCAATGGTCTCTTCGGATACACTTATCTTCAGTAAGTGAAGAACGAAGAGTGAAGAGTGAAGAATTCAATTGCTTTACTAATCATAAAGTTCAATGTTCAAAGTTCAAAGTAACAATATGGAAAAAGTAACAGTAGTAAAGGTAGGCGGTGCCATCGTTGAAGACAGCGAGCAGCTGGCACAGCTCTTGAAGGATTTTGCAGCCATTCCCGGCAAGAAAGTATTGGTACATGGCGGTGGACGCCGTGCCACCAAGGTAGCCGCAGCCCTCGGCATTGAGAGCAAGATGGTAAACGGCCGCCGCATCACCGATGCAGACATGCTGGAGGTGGTAACCATGGTTTATGGCGGTTTGGTAAACAAGAATCTGGTTGCCAAGCTTCAGGCTAACGGCGTGAATGCCCTCGGTCTGACAGGTGCCGATATGGACGTAATCCATAGTCATAAGCGCCCGTTGAAGGATGGCATCGACTTCGGATTTGTAGGCGATGTAGAGCGTGCCAACGGCAAGATGCTCCAGACCCTGATTAACGAAGGCATCACCCCCGTGATGGCTCCGCTGACCCACGATGGCAAGGGCAATATTCTCAATACCAATGCCGACACCATCGCAAGCGAGACAGCCAAGGCTTTGGCTCCTTACTACGACGTGACATTGATATACAGTTTTGAAAAGAAAGGCGTGCTCAGCAATCCTGAGGATGACGACAGCGTGATTCCAGTGATTACCCATGCCGATTTTGAGAGATATAAAGCAGACGGTACCGTGGCAGGTGGCATGATTCCTAAGCTGGAGAATGCCCTTGCAGCCATCGACGCAGGCGTGAAAGAGGTGATTATCACCCTCGCTACCGCCATCGACGGAAAGCACGGAACTGTTATTAAGTGAAGAACGAAGAGTGAAGAGTGAAGAATTCTTTTGCCTTTGATTCTTAACAAGAGTTAAAAATAGAAATAATTCAGAGTTGCTTGTAACTTTCTTACAGGTAAGTCGTCATTAATTATAGAGGGATGAAAAAAATCAGTTTCCAAAACGATGTTTTGCCACTGAAGAACAAACTCTTCAGGCTGGCCCTTCGCATTACTCTCAACCGGGAGGAAGCGGAGGACGTTGTGCAGGATACCATGATTAAAGTCTGGAATGCCCGCGACAGATGGCAGGAGCTTGACTCCATCGAGGCCTATAGCCTCACCATCGCCCGCAACCTCTCGCTCGACCGCATCAAGAAGATGGATAATCAGAACGATTCGCTGGAAGAGCAGACCACGGAAAGGCTCGACGAGACATCATCCACCCCTTCCGAACGAATGATTCAGAAAGACAAGCTGAACATCGTAAGGAACATCATTAATGAGTTGCCCGAGAAGCAGCGCAGCTGTCTGCAACTTCGAGACATCGAAGGAAAATCCTATAAGGAAATAGCAGACATCCTCAGCATCACCGAAGACCAGGTCAAGGTGAACATCTTCAGGGCTCGACAAACAGTTAAACAAAGATTTCAACAATTCGACAGTTATGGATTATAAGTACATCAACCAACTTTTGGACCGCTATTGGAAGGCCGAGACTTCTCTCGAAGAAGAGGAGATTCTCCGCGCATTCTTCAGCCAGGACGAGTTGCCTGCCGAGCTGAAGCCATATCAGGCGCTCTTCTCTTACGAGATGGGCGAGGCTAAGCAAGAGACATTGGGTGATGACTTCGACCAGAAGATGATGGCGATGATTGAAGATGAATACACCAAGGAGCCAAACAAGGCGAAGGTGGTTTCATTGACAGAGCGTCTGAAGCCTCTCTTCAAGGCTGCTGCCGTGGTAGCCATCGTCCTGACCTTGGGCAACGCTGCTCAGGTTCCATTCCAGAACGATGTCGATAATCAGATTGAAAACGTAGGATACACCAAGAGTGGCAAGGGCGTTTCCGTAGCCATGGGCGATTCTGCTTCGGTTGATTCCATGCAGCGCACGGGCATCGACCAGATAAGCACCACCACCGCTTCTCCTACGATATTGAAGTAGTTATTTCTATGCTTTCTCTATATAAAAAAAAATCATGTTTAGTAAAACAATTCTGAAACTGTGAAGTTTCAATTCTCTCAAATTTTTCATAACATACTAACGTATTAGGGCTGCCAGAATATTCTGGCAGCCCTTGTTGTATGTATAGCTGTATATGCAATAGCTGTAAATACAACTATATATATACAATAAAAGGCAGCCCTCACGGGTTGCCTTTTATCGAACAAAAAAACCTAACCTAACTTAAAAACTCATATCTTTCATTCTATTCAACGCTTCCAAATAGTAGTAATCGGCATAGATGATGCTGGCATCAATCTCGCTTCCCGCAGGATGATGACCCGTGCTATGCATCAGGAATGCTACATTCTTCTTACCACTCTGATATTTACTGGTGCTCAACTGGGCAAGCGACTGGATGGCAAACTGCTTATACTCCTCGCCTTTCTCGCCTCCCACATACTGCTGAAGCTCCAATAAAGCATCGGCAACCACGCAGGCAGCACTGGCATCCTTCGGTGCTCCCATTGTTCCACGTGGATCATCCATATCCCAAAGAGGAATCAGGTCATCGCTGGTTTCCTTCAATCGCTTGATGTAGATATCCGTCACCTTCTGGGCGAAATCCAGAAATATCTTGTTGCGGGTATAGCGATACACCATCGTATAGCCGTAGATGGCCCAGCTCTGTCCTCTCGCCCACATCGAATTGTCGGCATAACCCTGGTGGGTTACTCCCTTAATCAGATTACCACTGATGGTATCATATACTGCCACATGATAGCAACTGCCATCTGGGCGGAAATGGTTCTGCATCGTAGTCTTGGCGTGGGCTACAGCCAAATCATAAAGCAGTTTGTTGCCTCCGTTTTTGGCAGCCCAGAACATCATATCGAGGTTCATCATGTTATCCATGATGGTATTGTGTGGCCAGTTGCGAGGCTTCACTTCTCTAGGCCAGCTCAATATGGTACCAACAATAGGATTGAAGAGTGTGGCAAGCGAATCAGCAGAAGCCAAGATTACGTTCTTGTATTCCTGCGAATGATTCACCTCGTAGCCTTTGCCATAAGAGCAGAACATCAGGAAACCGATGTCGTGGTCGTAGCAGGGACGATAGGCGATGCCCTTCAGTGATTCCGTATATCCTTCGGCAGCCTTGCGCACAGCCTCATCCTTCGTATTCTGATAATCCATCCAGAGGATGCCCGGCCAGAAACCATCACACCACTCTTCCGGAGTAGCCTTGCGGCAGTTCCATCCCTTCTGCTTATCACCCTTCAGGATATTGCGAGGTTCCATCGTATAATCGTAAGAACCATCCTTCTGCTGCAACTCAGCCAGGGCACGCTTCACCTGCTTGTGGCAGTATTGCAACTGCTTATCAACATCGAGTGCCGGAACCTGCGCAGCAGTCTGCACCTTCTGCGCCATGCTTATCTGCGATATGGCAACAGTGGCCATACAAAAAAGTATTCTTCTTATTTTCATCGTCATTGTTTTATTAGTAATACGAATCGAACGAGAAGAATACTTAAATTTGTAGTAGAAAAGCTGACAACAAACATATAAGTAATCTTCCTTTATCATCCGTATCATTATAAAAGAATAAGAGAATCATATGAATAAGAGAATTACATCATTGCTCTTTTCGAGCATCTTGCTGGCAATGCCTATGTCGCTCCAAGCCCAGTATCATTCGCAGGTTTGGAATCCCGATAATGGCAACGGCACTTATACCAACCCCGTACTTTTCGCCGACTATAGCGACCCGGATGTGGTGGCTGTAGGAGATGACTATTATCTCACGGCAAGTTCCTTTAATTGTATTCCAGGACTTCCTATTCTTCATAGCAAAGACCTGGTAAACTGGGAGATTATCGGACACGCCCTGCAGGAACAGGAACCCAAGGAACTCTTTGACCAGCCTCAACACGGCAAGGGAGTTTGGGCACCAGCCATCCGACACCACAACGGCGAATTCTACATTTACTGGGGCGACCCCGACCACGGCATCTTTATGGTAAAGACCCAAGACCCACGTGGCACTTGGGAGAAACCCGTCTGCGTTATAGCAGGAAAAGGAATGATTGACCCTTGTCCGCTCTGGGATGAAGACGGAAGATGCTATCT
>CAKQCH010000096.1:0-8975 GCA_934216735.1 uncultured Prevotella sp. | reverse complement strand
AATCTGTCCTGCGTAAACCTGACCTGTAGTACCGTTCAGAGAGATGTAATCACCCTCCTTGTAAACTACGCCATCGATCTCAACAGTCTTAGTCTTGTAGTCAACGTTGATAGAGCCAGCACCCGATACGCAGCACTTACCCATACCACGAGCCACAACGGCAGCGTGAGAAGTCATACCACCACGAGCAGTAAGGATACCCTCGGCAGCAGACATACCTGCGAGGTCTTCAGGAGAGGTCTCGATACGAACCATAATCACCTTCTTGCCATCCTCGTGCCACACCTGAGCATCGTCAGCGTGGAATACGATCTGACCGCAAGCAGCACCTGGAGAAGCAGGGAGACCCTGAGTGATGACCTTCGCCTTAGAGAGAGCCAGCTTATCGAATACTGGGTGCAAAAGCTCATCGAGCTTCTGAGGCTCACAGCGGAGGATAGCAGTCTTCTCGTCGATCATACCCTCGTGGAGGAGGTCCATAGCAATCTTCACCATAGCGGTACCTGTACGCTTACCATTACGTGTCTGGAGGAACCAGAGCTTGCCTTCCTGTACGGTGAACTCCATATCCTGCATATCGTGATAGTGGTGCTCCAGCTTATCCTGGAGAGCGTCGAGCTCCTTGTAAAGTTCAGGCATAGCCTCTTCCATAGAAGGATACTTAGCAACGCGCTCTTCCTCAGAAATACCGGCACGCTCAGCCCAACGCTGAGAACCAATCTTTGTAATCTGCTGTGGTGTACGGATACCAGCTACAACGTCCTCACCCTGTGCATTGATCAGGTACTCACCATTGAAGAGGTTTTCACCATTACCAGCATCACGAGAGAAGCAAACACCTGTAGCAGAAGTCTCGCCCATGTTACCGAATACCATCGCCATCACAGAAACGGCAGTACCCCACTCATCAGGAATACCTTCCATCTTGCGATAGAGGATAGCACGCTCGTTCATCCATGAACGGAACACGGCGCAGATAGCACCCCAAAGCTGATCGATTGGGTTGGTAGGGAAATCCTGACCAGTCTGCTCCTTGATAGCTGCCTTGAAGAGCTCAACGAGTTTCTTGAGCGACTCTACAGAGAGGTCCTTATCGAGAACCACACCCTGCTCTTCCTTCACCTTTTCTATGATGGCCTCGAATGGGTCGATATCTTCCTTGTTCACAGGCTTCAGTCCCATAACGACGTCACCGTACATCTGTACGAAACGGCGATATGAGTCATATACGAAATGAGGATTACCGGTCTTCTTAACCAAGCCCTCAGCCACTTCATCATTCAAACCGAGGTTGAGGATGGTATCCATCATACCTGGCATAGAAGCACGTGCTCCTGAACGAACAGATACGAGAAGAGGATTCTCTACAGAACCGAACTTGCTGTTCATCAATGCCTCTGTATGAGCCACTGCAGCCATCACCTCGTCCTGAAGGAGTTCCTTGATTTTCTCCTCACCCACCTCATAATACTCGTTACAGGTATCAGTTGTGATGGTGAAACCTGGAGGAACAGGAACACCAATAAGATTCATCTCGGCGAGGTTTGCACCCTTACCGCCAAGTTCTTCACGCATCTTCGCATTTCCTTCGGCTTTTCCATTGCCGAACGTATAAACTCTTTTTTCGTTCATATTTTATAGGTTCAAAAATATTATATTATTTTGGTTATTACCAATTCTTAGTTGATGATGCAAATATACAACATTATTTTGAAACCACCAAACTTTTATACTCTTTTTTGCTATCCCGAGATTACATTTTAAACTGTTGTCGCACACACGGGGATATTTTTAACAATCCCCAAGAAAAAAGTGAGAAATGTAAGAAATTTAAAAGCAGGCCAAGTTGGCGATTCCCAAAAACATCATGTTGCAGAGGTGCAGGTCACACCAACAGACAGCCATACTATCCCAAGCAACCAATATAATAATGTACGCGCGTAAAAGGTACCAGATTAAAAATATTCGGGGCAAATCTTTCATTTCTCGCAAAAATGTAGTAACTTTGCAGCCATAAAGAAATACAAAACATTATTATGGCAAGAAAACGTAAACCATTACCGCTTTTGGAGAACATCACCATTGAGGCAGTAGCTGCCGAGGGTAAGTGCATCACTCGCGTAGATGACCAGGTCATCTTCGTGCCTTTCTGCGTACCTGGCGATGTGGTAGATTTGCAGGTAGTTAAGAAAAAACATAAGTATTGCGAGGCGAAGGTGGTTCGCTTCATCAAGAAGAGCGACGTAAGACAGGAGCCTATGTGCGAGCACTTCGGCATCTGTGGCGGTTGCAAGTGGCAGAATCTTCCTTACGAGGAGCAGATCAAGGCGAAGCAGAAGCAGGTGGAAGACCAGCTCACCCGCATCGGCAAGATTGAGCTTCCTGAGTTCCGCCCTATCATGGGCAGCGTGAAAACCCAGGAGTATAGAAACAAGATTGAGTTCGGATGCAGCAACAAACGCTGGTTCACCGCCGAGGAGCTGGCCCAGCTGCCTCAGAAGGAAGAAGAAACCATCACTTCCCTCAAGGAGCGCCACGCCCAGAACGCCATCGGTTTCCATATCACCGGTGCCTTCGATAAGATTTACCCTATCAAGAAGTGCTGGCTGATGGACGACCTCTGCAACGAAATCCGTAACTTCGTTTTCGAATACGCTGATTCTCACGACTATACCTTCTACGACCTGCGTGAGCAGCATGGATTGCTCCGCAATATGATGATTCGTAATTCAAACACTGGCGAGTGGATGGTCGTGTTCCAGTTCCATTATGATGAGGAGGGTGATGAGCAGAGAGCATTGGAACTGATGCAGCAGGTGGCTGACAAGTTCCCTCAGATTTCATCACTCATGTACGTGGACAACCAGAAGGGCAACGACACCATCAACGACCTGGATCTCATCCTCTTCAAGGGCAACGACCACATCTTCGAGCTGATGGAGGATTTGAAGTTCAAGGTGGGTCCAAAGAGTTTCTATCAGACTAACACCGAGCAGGCTTACCACCTTTATTGCGTGGCTCGCGAGTTTGCCAACCTCACCGGAAACGAGTTGGTCTACGACCTCTACACCGGCACGGGAACCATCGCCAACTTCGTGGCTCACAAGGCAAAGAAGGTAATCGGCATCGAGTACGTACCAGAGGCCATAGAGGACGCAAAGGTGAATTCTCAGGTGAACAACATCGAGAATACCCTCTTCTATGCAGGCGACATGAAGGATATTCTGACCAACGAATTCATCGCCCAGCACGGTCGCCCAGACGTAATCATCACCGACCCTCCACGTGCCGGAATGCATCCTGATGTAGTGAACGTAATCCTGAATGCGGCTCCTAACCGCATCGTGTATGTAAGTTGCAACCCTGCTACCCAGGCTCGCGACCTGCAGCTGATGGACGACCACTACAAGGTGGCTGCCGTTCAGCCGGTTGATATGTTCCCTCATACTCCTCACGTAGAGAACGTCGTTTTGCTCGAGAAGCGCAGCGATGCTGAAATCAAGCAGAAGAAGAAGGAGCGCAAAGAGCGTGAGAAGGCGATAGCAGAAGCCAAGGCTGCCAAGGAGGCTGAAAAGCTTGCATTGGAAGCTGCTAAAGCGGAAGACTTGACTGCAGAGGAACTTGCGGCAAAGAAATAAACCTAAAAACAAAATAGAAATAAGATGAAAAAAGGTATCATCCTGGCGCTCATGGCTTTGACCACGGTCTCAGCCAGTGCACAAAAAAAGCAGACCATCGAATTGCCTTCGTGGTTGAGCAACGTAAAACTGTCGGGTTATGGAATGACCCAGTATCAGTACAACGGACAGAAGAACGCTGAATCCAACTCGTTCAACATCCGAATGGGCCGTATCGCCTTGGAGGGTCGCATTGCAGACGACTTCTACTGGAAGACTCAGATTCAGTTTAACGGCAACACCTCCAACCTGGGTTCAAGCCCAAGAATGGTGGATCTGTTTGCTGAATGGCAGAAGTACGACTATTTCAAGGTGAAGGTGGGTCAGTTCAAGAACCCATTCACTTTCGAGAATCCGATGCACCCTATCGACCAGGGATTCATGGGATATTCACAGAACGTGAGCAAGTTGGCTGGTTTCAGCGACCGTGCCGGCGAGCACGCATCCAATGGTCGTGACATCGGTTTGCAGCTTCAGGGTGATTTCCTCAAGAATGCCAACGGCCGCAACCTGCTGCACTATCAGATTGGTGTATTCAACGGACAGGGAACCAATACCAAGGACGTTGATAATCAAAAGAATGTGATTGGTGGCGTATGGGTAATGCCAGTAAGCGGAATGCGAATCGGTGCCTTCGGATGGACGGGTTCTTATGCGAGAAAAGGAGAGTGGACGGAAATAGTAAGAGTACCATTTGGAACGAATTTCGACCAAGTTAGAATAATCACTCATCCTGACTATCGCAAACTTGCCCAAAACCGCTACGCCTTCTCTTTCGAATATAAGAAAGATGGTTGGACTGTACGTTCTGAGTACATCCACTCTACCGGCAAGGCTTTTGCCAAAAGCATCACCAACTTCAACGATGCTAACGCCAAGGATTGCAGCATCAACGAGAAGATTGGCGATAAGGCACAGGGTGTATATGGATTGGTCATTGCCCCATTGGCTCAGCTGCCAAAGAACAGCCGAATCGACATCAAGGCACGTTACGACATGTATCAGCCTAACGGCAAGAACAACATGCAGAAGACCCAGTATGAGGCAGGTTTGAACTTCCACATCGGCAAGCGAATCACCATCCTCACCGAGTATGCGCTGGTCAACGACAAGACGCTGGCTAAGCACAATTACTCCATGGCAGATGCTGAGTTCTGCTTCCGCTTCTAACAGATACAGCAAGAGGGTGTGTCATAAGCCACATCCCATACGCCCTGAAAGGGCAGAAGCTCTTAGCCCAGGGTAATACCCTGGGTATTATGGACATATACAATACCGCCCTGTAAGGGCAAAAGCTTTCTTATATTTTTAAAGCTTTTGCCCTTACAGGGCGGCATTGTTGATTGCGGCTTTTAACCCAGGGTGTTGCCCTGGGCTGGGAGCTTCTGCCCTTTCAGGGCGTATGGGGCAAACCGTCACAGGGCGTGCGGGGCGAATTTTTCTAGAAAGAGTAAGAGAATCCGATAGACATGAATTCCTTAAACTGCCAATAACTATCACCATCCTTACGCTTCGCACCATCGTCGAAACGAGGATAGAGGAAGATATTCGATGAAATATAGCGGTTGAACTGGAAGGTGAGCGTGTTCTCCCACTCTATCTCAGCGCGCTTATAAGTAGTATATCCCCAAAGACGGGTCTTCCACTTCAAATTATCCATCACCTGCCAGGTCAGGTCGAAGGTACACTCCGAACCATAATCGGTCATTCCGTGCTCACCCTCCTTCAAACCATATCTTGTAGCAAGCTGCTCACGGCCCACATACTTCCAGTTGAGAGCCAGAGGAGCCAGATGGGCACTACCCTTCAACCTGTGGTTGAGCCAATCCACCGAATAATCCATACCGACAGAGAGGTTCAGATTGAATGGCGAGAAGAAATCGGAATAAACAAACTTATCATTGCTCTTGTAGCCATGGGCAAACTGCGTCTGCGCCACCATCTGAATGGTATAATACCATTTGCGGGAAGCCTGGAGTCCCAACTTGCTGGTGTATCGGATCAAGTCGTCGGAAGTCTTCAGGCTGTGCACGGAATCTCCTTTGGAAGTCTGATAGCCCAATCTCATCTCCAGCTTGTTCTCCCACTTCACCTTCTGCTTGTTGTTATAGTTGGCCTGCATGGTGAGTCGTCCCAGCAGCGAATAGTTGCTCTCGCCACCCTTGTACCAGTTGTCCGACACGTAGTTCTGGAGGAACTGCAGATAGTAATCGCCTGCGAAAGTCCAGAAGTTAGGTCGGAAGATGACGATGTCCATCGGCGCCGCATCCGGTTCAATCGCCTTCGGTGCCACATCCTCAATGATGTCGCGCTTCTGCTTCTTGTTTCTGTTGTCAGCCACGATAGGTGCGCCCACCTCTTCCAGATGGCGCTGGGTCACCTTCACCAGGTCGGGGCGTCGCAGATAGATATCCAGCAAGGCAGCATCCAGTTCCACATCTAGCGAATCACCCACTCCAGCCTGAGGCTTCAATCGCAGGAATCGATTGGCAGGCGAGCGATAGAACGTGAGCGGAGTAAAGAGCTTGGCAAACCTGGAATCATCAGAATCCATCCTGACGGGCTGGATGGAATCGATACGGGCACGCAGAGCCGACAGAGAATCAGCATAACTCTCTGCCAGGGTTGGCTCCATCACTTTCACAGTATCTTTTTTCACCACTGTGCGCTTGTGCAGGCGTTGTGCTTCTACCGAAACAGCCCCTGCAATAATCGTCAAAACGAGTAGTCCTAATCTTATTTTCATACCTTATTTTATCTATTCGGGCACAAAGGTAATAAATAATTCATAAATCCAAGGGCTTTATCCCAAATAATTTTGGTATTTCGCAAAAATATCGTAACTTTGCACCCAAAATTATTCTAATTTAAATTATATATATCGTGGCTGAAACAAAGTACATCTTCGTTACCGGTGGTGTGGTTTCTTCTTTGGGTAAGGGAATCATCTCATCATCCATCGGTAAACTTCTTCAAGCAAGAGGCTACAACATTACTATCCAAAAGTTTGACCCATACATCAACATCGACCCGGGTACACTGAACCCGTATGAGCATGGTGAGTGCTATGTAACGGTAGATGGTATGGAGACCGACCTCGACCTCGGACACTACGAGCGATTCACCGGCATTCAGACTACAAAAGCGAATTCTCTCACCACTGGTCGTATCTACAAGGCAGTGATTGACAAGGAACGTCGTGGCGACTATCTCGGTAAAACCATCCAGGTGGTGCCTCACATCACCGACGAGATCAAGCGCAACGTGAAGCTGCTCGGCAAGAAGTATCACTATGACTTCGTGATTACCGAGATTGGCGGAACCATCGGCGACATCGAGAGTGCCCCATACATGGAAGCTATCCGACAGCTGAAATGGGAACTGGGCAAGAACGCCGTCAATGTTCACCTCACCTACGTGCCTTACCTCAAGGCAGCAGGCGAGTTGAAGACAAAGCCTACCCAGCACTCCGTGAAGGAACTGCAGAGCGTAGGTATTCAGCCAGATGTTCTGATTCTCCGCACCGAGAAGCATCTCGAAGAGGGAATCCTGAAGAAGGTGGCTAGCTTCTGTAACGTGGATTTAGACTGCGTAATCCAGAGCGAAGACCTTCCTAGCATCTACGAGGTGCCTGTAAACATGCAGAACCAGGGCCTCGACACCGCCATTCTCCGCAAGATGGGCGAACCTATCGGCGAGAAGCCTGCGCTGGGTCCTTGGAGAACTTTCCTCGACCGCAGAAACAAGGCTACCGAGACGGTGAACATCGGTCTCGTAGGAAAATACGACCTGCAGGATGCCTACAAGAGCATCCGCGAGAGTCTCTCGCATGCCGGCACCTACAACGACCACAAGGTGAAGATTACATTCATCAACTCAGAATATCTCACAGAAGAGAACGTGGCTGAGCAGCTGAAGGGTCAGGATGGCGTAGTCATCTGTCCTGGATTCGGCCAGCGAGGCATCGAGGGCAAGATCATCGCTGCCCACTACACCCGCACCCACGACATCCCTACCTTCGGCATCTGCCTGGGTATGCAGATGATGGTGATTGAGTTCGCCCGCAACGTGCTGGGCTACAAGGATGCCAACTCGCGCGAGATGGATGAGAAGACTCCGCATAATGTCATCGACATCATGGAGGAGCAGAAGAACATATCAAACATGGGTGGAACCATGCGACTCGGCGCCTACGAGTGCCTGCTGAAGCAGGGCAGTCGCGTGTTCAACATCTATAAGAAGGAGCATATCCAGGAGCGCCACCGCCACCGCTATGAGTTCAACAACGAATTCCTGAAGGAATACGAGAAGCATGGCATGATGTGCGTGGGCCGCAACCCAGAGAGCGACCTGGTAGAAATCGTGGAGATTCCGGGCTTGAAGTGGTACATAGGAACACAGTATCACCCAGAATACCAGAGCACGGTATTGAAACCACACCCACTGTTTGTTGACTTTGTAAAGACCGCCATCGCTAACAAGAAATAGCAGGAAAAGAGCTAAGATTCTGCTGCATTCATCATGAAAAAGCGGATGGCTGTCTCTTCAGACAGCAGAAAGGCATAGAGTTTGCTGTCTCTTCAGAGAAAATAAAACAATAAAAATAAGAATGAATAAAAACAACATTTTCGGTTTCCTCCTGATTGCCGTAGTGCTGATAGGTTTCAGCTGGTACAACCAGCCATCAGCCGAAGAACAGAGAACGGCATTCGTTCAGGACTCCATCGCCAAGGCTAAGCATGCCGAGATGGAAAAAGCAAGCAAGGCTGCCGCTGATAAGCGCCAGGCTGATGCAAAAGCAAAAATCGAGGCAGACTCTACCGCCCTCTTCTACTCGGCTTTGAAGGGACAGGCTAAGACTGTAACGCTCGAAAACGAGAAAGTGGCGCTTACTCTCAACACCAAGGGTGGCACTGTAGAGAAAGCTGTAATCAAGGGGTATGTGGGTCACAACCTCCAGGTGAAAGATGGTTCTGCCGACCAGAAGGACGTTACGCTCTTCGACGGCAAAGACCAGTGCCTTAAGTTCATGCTCGAGGCAAAGGAAGCAAACATCATTACCAGCGACCTCTACTTCACTCCATCCAACGTTACCAAGAACTCTGTAACCATGACTGCTGTGGCTGCCCCTGGCAAGACCCTCAGCATGACTTACACCCTGGGCAAGGGCTACATGCTCCACATGAGCCTGCAGGCTGAGGGAATGGCTGGTCTGTTCTCGCCAAACTGCAACAAGATGAGCATCGACTGGAGCGATAAGGCGCGCCAGCAGGAGCGTGGATTCATGTTCGAGAACCG
>CAKQCH010000095.1:0-8979 GCA_934216735.1 uncultured Prevotella sp. | reverse complement strand
TTTTGTACTTTTTACTCATTACTAAACACATTTTATTAATTAACCATAAATGTGTCTATCTATATCAGTATAAGTCAATCAGCCTTTATCTTCAATATATTGACATTTATTACCGCAATAAATAATAAAAAGAAATGAGACTGGCAAGCTTTTTGGAGATTATTTTCTATCTTGCATTTATTTTATCAAAATAATCTTGGATATTCAAATTATTCTTTTTATCTTTGCCACAAATTAAAAACAGGAAAGATATGAAAGAGAAGAAATATCACTTACCGGAAGACCAAAGCGCTGCTTTTGTAGAAGAGCCAACGCCTGCCTATCATGGAAATGCAGCAGTTGCACTTCCTGAAGATAATCTCATCGAAGATAACTTCGATGATGGTATTGATTGGGACAGAATGCCTGCAGGATGGGGACCTGCCAACGAAGAAGAAGCCATAGCTCGCATAGAGGCTATAGAAGCCGACATAGAGAAAAATGGACTGATTGACGAAGAGGAAATGATAGAACATCTTAAAGCAAAGGGATTATGGCTTATATAAAACCATCTAAGCCATTTAACCAGGAGCTAGAAAAAGTGTTAGCCTATGCCATGTTTGAATTTGGAGCAACCACCGTAAAACGATTCAACCAAGCATATCAAAGCATTCGAAATCGTCTGGCTATTCATCCTCGCTCATCGCCAGAAGAACCTCTACTGAAAAATTTCTTGCGATCATATCGTAGTGCCATCATCATGAAAAATTGGAAAATCATCTATCGGTATGATGAAGAATACGATAGAATCATCCTTGTTGATTTATGGGATATAAGAAGAAATCCCAAATACTTGATAAGGCAGTTCAAAAGAAAGCTATAAGAAAGTAGTTGTATAAAAATATATAAACATCAAAATAATAGGAGGATATGAATATGGCAAGACCAATAAGAGAAACCCCAATTCTAGTGGGTAAAGACGCAAAACGCTTCGTTAAAGAAATGAAGCGAGTGGAAAGTTTGACTCCAGAGCAGAGAAGAGCTAATCGAGAGAAACTGCATGCAGAAGTCGAAGAAATCAACAAAAAGTGGAATCTAACATATAATGCACTTTTAGGATGAGTATTTATAGTTTTGATTCTGATACAGAATACTTTACATTAGCGTATTTTGAGAACAAACGTATTATACAAAAACGACCCGCACATTTGAGCATCGTTGAGAGGCTTGGCGGGTTCTCGCGCTGCAAAGATACAAATAATTATTGATAATACAAACTTTTGAGCAAGAAAAAAACAGCCAACCTTCAATAACATTTGAAAGTTGGCTGTTTTTTCATTTATAATATATCCTGCAAGTTATTACTTTGCTAATCTCTTTTTTCCATTCTGGATTACTACGCCCTTATAACTACCTCCTACTCTCTGCCCGTTCATATTATAAACAGGACAATTGCTTGCATTAGAATCCATCGTAACATTATTGATTCCTGTAGAAGAAGCAACGATTTGTAGGCAAGTTAAAGGCAAGTTAAAATTGATCCTATAACTATCTGACAGTCAGTTACACTTGCATTGTTGTTATATTATAAGCCTATCTTGGCAAGTTACAGGCAAGTTACAATTATGCCCATATCGGAATGTATCTCATATAGCATGGAGCTGCATCTATATTTACGAAATCCAGACAGGCAAATAGCGACACACGAGTTGACTCTTGATAAACGTTGTTACTTTTTTTCTCGATAATCAAAGCGGCTTAAAGCATAGTCCAGCCAATGCTCACGGTCGGCATGAATATGGTCTAACAGCATATCGGTAGGAGATTCACAATCTTCATCCTCGGCACATTTTATCTTGTATTCCAATTCTTCGTGAGTTAGTGGAAAGACTTGGAAGAAATCTACAGTCTTACCAACCGTCAAAGGGCAAGACGTGAAGTTGTCAATGTCGGGTTGTGGTGCCAACAGGACAGCTGCAGAATATGGAACGTCCTCTGCAAAGAGTTCTACCTCTTCTTGCCCTAAAGAATGTCCCCAACCCATCCAACTGTCGCTATAGATAGGCATACGAGCAAAATCTTTCAAGAGACGAATAGGCCAGAAATTCCGTTCGTCTTCCGATGCTTCCTCTGACAGATTCCAGTCAGCAGGAAGATACATCAATAACTCCACACGTTCAGCAATTAGGGATTCATACCTTAATGTATCAGGCACGTTCATGCGATGCGCTCCCACGCCCATTGTACACAAAGTATAATAATCGCATTCTTCAGTAGGAGGAATGATAGCAATGTCCACGTGAATATCAGGCGAGACTATCTCGTGAAGGACAAGTTCGTAATTGCCGAAAATGTTCTCAATGAAATTGGATATTTCATCGACTTCTGTTTCAGAATAGAACTCAGGCATCTTCGTGTTGGAAGCTTTGGCATCCAAGGCATTCCGCCACATGTCCAAAGCTGTTTGCTGCGCTTTTTCCATATCGTTTGTCCACATAAACAATAGCCCATACTCTGATTTTTTGTTCATTCCTACGACCAAGCAATTGTGGTAAAAGCAGATACGGTCCACTTCTTCCCAGATTGGCGACTCCAACCGGACATACCTTTTCCCCTCCTCGATGCTCATTGTATTTTGCGGTCCTTCGAATGTAAGCATCGGAAAAGTACCTTCCTTATACAAGGAGTACACTTTGTTGGTTGTCCAAATGTATCTTACGTAGTAGATAAGCAGGACTATCAAGCAGGTGATGGATTTTTCAGGACGGTCTAAAGCCACCAATCCGATGGCTCCTATGACAAGGATGGCAATAATGATTCTCATAGGAAGAGTTTCATTCAAAAGCAAGTCCTTGAATGCACACCATAAGAATGTACTTCTGCTTTTGGCAAAAGTAAGTCGTATATCCTCTGTCTCTTTATGAATAGAGGGTGGTAGGTTCTTTATTGTATAACGTTTCATACGCAGTATTGTTAGATGTTATTTTTATCTGCCATAATCTTCTATTATTTATCTATCATTATAATGATATTTAGCCCTTATATATCAGCCTTTATCTTCAATATATTGACATTTATATCAGACCGCGATACTATCTCAGCAGATATTTCGCAACCAAGTCTCTAAGCATCGACTCAGAAAGATTTGACAATCCCGTCTCTTGAAGCATAGCATATTCGGACTTGTTCTTTCCGATAATAAACTTACATTCTCGCCCATCTATGCTTGCATACAAATGGAAGTTGCCTTTGTACGCCTGCTCTATGCGAACATCAGTACAACTTTTGCCATCTATTTCAAATGAAGCAGAACTGCTGTCTTTATCCTCCAACCCCCATGAAACGAGATGAGCATTTATAGCTGACTCTATGGAACTGATCCACCTGTCTTTAACGGCATACCGCTTGGCTATGTCACGAAATTGCCGCAGTGAATCGGCCACTTCCTTAATGATTGCATCAGCACGACGAATGCCATTGTCCTTGGCAAACTGAATGGCATCATCGTAAGAAATATGATGCAACTTGGACCTTACATACATACAATGACCCGTATTGGGTAAATAGCCTCCAGTATCTATAATATAAGTAAGGTCATAGGCTGGCGACAAACGCCAAAGCCCCGCCTCGTCCATAACAAAAGAGAAATTCTTTGTATGGTCGTCCGTATTGTTGGAAAGGACATTGAACACAAGTCTGCGAAATACTTCCTGACAATCCGTCTCCGGCAAATGTAATTTTCTACAGACAGCCACAAGTCCCTCATAGCTATCGGTTTCCGGAGAAATCGCAGCAAGGGTCTGTGTATGCAATTTCCGCTCACCATCACGGTCGAAACGCTTCGTTATGAAATTCCTGTTTCCATCAATCTCATATAGTCTGGATGGCATCATATCTATTCCCGACTTGATGGCCATCTCGTAATAAGTCATCTCTATCTCGGCAGAACTATATTTCGTATCGCCAAATTTCAATATATAATAATCATAATCCTGCAGCCCAGCCACCTGACCACTTCGTATCTCTCCTGTATCTTTATTGATGGCAATGATAGCCTTAGGTTGCCGTCCACCAGCCGATGTTCCCACCGTAAGCAACGACTGCATAGTGATAGATTCCTCTGGCATGATATGGGCATTTTCACGCTCGATGAATATGCGCTCAGCCAAATCGGCCAACGACTTGACATCTATCATTTCAGCCTTATCCGTATTAGCCACCTCTGGCAAGAATTCCAATGCCCCCATACCTCGCTTACCGATAAAGGAAAGTTTATCCAATGGAGTTATATCAGCATTTGGAATATGATTTTGTATTCGCCAAAGCTCGAAAAGCTGATTACCCCAGGCATCCGGCAACGAATCTGCCAAAAATGCAGGAAGTTTTTGGTACATTTTGGCTTCCTCTCCCCACACTGGTATCATTGCACGGATACCATGCACAGGAGCCTGAAGAGGAGAAACTTCGATTCCCTTCTTCAAAAACTCAGGATTATATGTAAAGTACGATAGCCTGCGGCGATCGTCCCATGCCAAGCGACCGATTTCTTCGTCCCAAAGCATTACTCTCAACGTATTTACCATAGCCTGTTATTATTTAGTATGACGAATTCTCTGTGCCTTCTTCTCATCCTTTCTCATCAGATAAGGTGAAGGGGGCAGCTCTGGAAGCACATCATTGATGGCATCAATCTGCCCCACCACCTTCAGCAAGAGGAGAAAAGTGGCTAGCGAAAGATTGCCCGCAGTGCCATTCTCAAACTTGTGGATGGTGGTCAGGCCAAGCCCAGTAAGCTCGGCAACCTCTTTCTGAGTGAGATTGCATCGCATTCTGTATTCCTTGAATCTCACTCCAAGCAAACGTACTAATTCCGGAGTAGAATATTCATATAAATCTGCCATAATCTTCTATTATTTATCTATCATTATGATGATATTTATCCCTTATATCAGCCTTTATCTTCAATATACTGATATTTATGGTTGCAAAAATAATAAAAAGAAATCAAACTAGCAAGCTTTCAAAAGATTATTTTCTATCTTTCTGTTTTTTTCTGGAAAATGGCAGGAGGTAACTTCGATAGATTCCCCAAAAATATATTGAAAAACATAGGCTATCCCATCTTTTCCTTTCACTTACAACTATCTGATTATCAACATATATAGTTTGGTGACCTTCATCTGATGAACCCCACCAACTTTTCCTCTTACTTTGCTGAAAGTGATTACTGATTACGATTACAGTTCCATTTTCCGAACGATGTATGAGGGGTTATATGGGGAGGTATATTATATATATATCTATATAAATATATATATATATAATATACCCTTCTTTAAAAGCTCCCTTCACACTTGCTAAGACAACTAGCGGAAAATGGAACTGTAATCGTAATCAGTAATCAGTAATCGTAATAAGCTGTCAGTAAGCAGTAAGCAGCAGTCTGTAAGCACACTATGAGTTCGTACAAGAGAAGCTATGAGTTCTTACAAGAGAAACTATGTTTTCTCGTTACCAAAACTATGAGTTTTTTTCTTTAACGCATATCCCTCGATATTTTAACGGAATTTCACATAACTCTGCAGGGTGATTTTTGGCGGTATCGGAAAATAGCCGTAACTTTGCACCCGTGATTCCGGAAAAAAGAAGAGACTGGCACAAAGGAGAGGATAGAGGAAAAGAAAAAAGGGCATACAGCTGCCTGAAAAACAACTATATGCCCTTTATAGGGTAATTACTGCACAATCTTGAAGCGGATACGCAATGAGCGAGCATGCTCATCCCAATTCGTACCAAGCAATACAAACTTGCCAATCTGAGCCGTTGAACGGACGTGCTTGCCAATGCATGGACAAACATCGTAGTCGCCAATGCGAACCAGACGCAATGTTTCGCTGGCATCGTCTGGAAGACGGTCTATCTTCACACCAGCAGGAATGTGGTCACGATCCACAAACTCGTAGGTCACTGGCATATCAAGCTCTATCAGGCGATTCATCTCCGTCTCGATCGCCTTCTCCTCCTGGCGGGTAGGCTTGTGATCAATCACGAAGGTCATCTTGCTCTTCTTGCGCTCGATATGGGCATTCTTGCTGCGCTCGCAACCAAACATGCGAACCATCAACTGGTTGAGCAGATGCTCAGCCGTATGAGCAGGAGGGAACTCCTCCTTGTGATGCTCATTCAATATGAAATCAGTCTCCTCCATCTTGACATTGAATTTATAAATTCTTACTCCGTTGGCATCCATTGATATCGGGAATACCCCATCCTTCTTCAACTCTACCTTCTTCTTGCCACCCGAGAACAGCTCTGTAACGAGCACCTCCTCTTCTGCTATCTGGAAGAAATCGAAGGCATGACCAGGGATGCAAACCTGCAGCTGTCGGGCCTCCTGAGCAAAGTTGAGCACGATGAGCATCACTTCATCATCCTTCTTGCGAAGGAAGGCAAAGTTGGTACGCGGGTCGAAATTCTCTGAACCCGGATTCACATACATCAGGTCGAAGGTATCACCCTCGCGAAGCGCCTTCTCCTCGTTGGCAAGTCGGAGAAGCTGGCGATAGGTGGCTGCCAGATACTTCTGCTCCGGAGTCAGGGTCTCATCGGCCGAATCCTGATAGGCATGAGTCAGGGTAGACGGGCTCCAGTAGTCAAAGATAGTGGTTCTGCCGTCTCTGCCGCTGAATCCCTCCTTGTCCATACCCTTCTCGCCAAACTCCTGTCCGCTGTAGAGCATGAAAGGATTCTTCTGGAAGAAGAGGCTCATGGCTGCCGCAGGAATCGCCTTCATGGCGCTGCCGCAGAAGAAATCGCTGGCGATGCGCTGCTCATCATGATTCTCAAGGAAATAGAGCATGTGCTGGCGGATATCATCCACCACCTGCCACTCATGGGTGATGCTGGCTGCCGGACGCTCGCCGCGAACCACACCACGCAGACAATCGTACATGCCCACCTTGTCGTAGAGATAATCGAAGCCTGCCTTCACGTAGTTGCGATACTGGTTAGGATCATACACCTCGCCGATAACCACGATGTGAGGATACTTCGCCTTCAGAATCTGTGTGGCGTAGGCCCAGAATGCAGTAGGCACCATCTCTGCCATGTCGCAGCGGAAGCCATCCACACCCTTACTTGCCCAGAAGAGCAGAATATCGGTCATCTTGCCCCAGGTGCTTGGCACCGGCTCATAATGATAGCTTCTGCCTCCGGCATCACAATAATCCACACCATAGTTGAGCTTCACGGTCTCATACCAGTCGTTGCAACCAGGGCGGTTGTCAAAGCGGTCGTTACCCGTGGCCTTGGCAGGGCTCTCCTCATACTGCTCATAAATTTTAGCGTCTTTAGCATGAAAAGCCTTGAATTCTGGCTTAGAATGACGAATCTCGTTCAAATCCAAATCGCCCCAGGCATAATAGAAATTATTCCTGGTAGAGAAATGCATGTTCGGATCATCATCTTCTCCTAAATCTCGTACATCTGCCGGTTTGCAAATGGAATGATACTCTCGGGCCACATGGTTTGGCACGAAATCCATGATTACCTTCATGCCTGCCTTGTGCGTGCGCTCGATGAGACTCTCCCACTCCTTCATTCGCATGCTCACGTTCACCGCCAAATCAGGGTCGATGTCGTAATAGTCGGTGATGGCGTATGGCGAACCTGCCTTGCCCTTCACCACCTCGGCATGCTGGGTAGGAATTCCATAAGAAGAGTAGTTTGTCTGGGTGGCGTGACGAATCACACCTGTGTACCAGACGTGCGTGAAGCCCATATCATGGATACGGGCCAGCACATCGTCGGTAAAGTTATTCAGTTTTCCGCAACCATTTTCCTCAATGGTTCCATTCTCCTTGCAAGTGGTGTTGCCATTGCCAAAGAGACGTGGAAGAACCTGATAGATTACGATTTTTTTCTCCATACAGAAAACTATGCGATACCGTGAGCAGCAACAGTCTTGTCGATGCGACCGATCATGCCCTGCAATGCCTTACCAGGACCACACTCTGTGAAGTCGTCAGCACCATCGGCAATCATAGCCTGAACAGAAGATGTCCAGCGCACTGAACTTGTAAGCTGGGCGATGAGGTTCTTCTGAATCTCGGCTGGGTCTGTATGAGGCTTGCCGTCTACGTTCTGGTAAACTGGGCACTTAGGTGCAGAGAATGTAGTCTTCTCGATGGCAGCCTGGAGTTCGTCCTTGGCTGGCTGCATCAATGGAGAGTGGAAAGCACCACCCACCTTCAATGGCAAAGCACGCTTAGCGCCGGCAGCCTTCAGCTTCTCGCAGGCAGCGTTGATAGCGTCAACGTTACCAGAGATAACGAGCTGACCAGGGCAGTTGTAGTTAGCAGCAACCACCACGTTGCCCTCTGTGCTTACCTCAGCGCAGATTTCCTCAACCTTCTCGTCTGGCAAGCCGATGATGGCAGCCATTGTACCAGGGTTAGCCTCGCAAGCCTTCTGCATAGCGTTGGCACGCGCAGCAACGAGCTTCAAGCCATCCTCGAAAGCCATGGCACCGGCAGCTACCAATGCTGAGAACTCGCCGAGAGAGTGACCAGCCACCATAGCTGGGTTGAACTCCTCGCCCAGGCAGAGGGCAGAGATAACAGAGTGGAGGAACACAGCAGGCTGTGTAACCTTGGTCTCCTTGAGCTGCTCGTCGGTACCGGCGAACATGATATCAGTAATCTTGAAGCCGAGAATCTCGTCGGCCTTATCAAAAAGTTCTTTTGCCAATGCGTTGTTATCGTAGAGGTCCTTACCCATACCTACGAACTGAGAACCCTGACCAGGGAAAACAAATGCTTTCATTTTTATCTATTTTAAAAATTTATTATTAATAATATCTACTTTAAAAGCGAATTCTATGAATTCGGCTGCAAAGATACAATATTTTTCTGAGAATCGGGAGAGAATAAGCTAAAATAAAGTTATAGATATACTAAATTACCATTATATCATACGATTTTGCCTCAAAAGCTTCATAGA
>CAKQCH010000094.1:0-9091 GCA_934216735.1 uncultured Prevotella sp. | reverse complement strand
GAGTGTACGTCTGCTATCCGCAGGTTCCATTCCCTTCGGTCATTCCACCCGCGGTTATTCACATTCGCCCCCTTCGGGGACGGAGGAAAAATTGGCTACCCCAAACACTCTCTACGAGAGTATCAAAACAACTACAATACTGAATTTTTGAATTTAAACAAACATATAATTTATGATTAATAATCAACAACTTATCACGAGAGAGAAGCCTCGATACTATGCAACAGACTTCCCCGAAATCCTTGAGAAAATTTCTCAGGCGGATAGAGTACTCTATCAGAGATACCAGGAACAATTCCACGGTATCGGAAAATTCGCATCCAAGAAAAACGATGCATCATCATTCAACAATGCATCATCATTCAACAATGCATCATCATTCAACGATGATTCATCATTCAGCAATGCATCCCCATCCAACGATGCATCCTCCGAAAAGGTAACCCTGGCGCAACTCAGAAAAATTACGCAGGACGCCATGAAGGAGATCCACAAACAGCCCGTCAACATCAAAGTGACATGCCCTACCTGCGGAAAGAGACACTGCTACGTGAAACGTTCCGACGGCAGAATCTACTGCTTCTCGTGCGAAATGAAGGGACAACTCGACGAGATGAAATCACGCAGCTACAACGCTCAGCAGGGAGCCGACGGCAGCTTCAACTCCGACGGCAGCTTCAACCCCGACGGCTACTCCAACGCCACCAAGAAACGCAATGGCAAGGACCTGCCCGACAACTACGTGCCCATGAGCACCGACGACTACAAGGAAATAGATGCCGCCACCCGCTCCATCCTCTACCCCATCTACCCCTTCAGCAACCCCGAGGAAGAGGCATGGTTCATCGAGCACTTCCACCCCGCCAACGTTACCCAGCTTAACCCCAAGGCGAAACCCATGCTCCCGCCGCAGCGCATCCTCTCGCTCCAGGGCATGGTGCAGAAATACATCCAGGCGATGAACCTATCGCCCGAGGTCATCCGCAAGGAGGGCGTGATGTGCGCCTTCATCATGCAGCCCGCCAACGACGCCAAGAGCGAGGACCCCAAGGGCGTGGAGGAAGTGCCCGCCATCGTATACTGCAACCATCTGTTCGGAAAAATCATCAACGCCAAGTTCCGCAGCGTGCAGCAGAACCCCGTCACCGGCGAATGGAGCAAGGCATTCACCCAGATTTCGCCCACCAAGCCCTGCGCACCCTACGGCATCGACAGCATCAACGACCTGCGCCCCGACGCCGGAATCATCCGCCAGATCATCATCACCGAGGGCGAAAAAGACCGCCTCACCCTGATGAGCTGCGGATTCCCCTACGTGCTGAGCGTGGCAAACGGCGCCGCCACCAACATCGCCGAGAGCCACGAGGCCTTTGAGGAATGGATTCTGCAGGCTGAGGACATCGTGATATGCGGCGACTCCGACCGTCCGGGAAGAATGCTCGTCAAGTCGCTCATCAACCAGTATCCCACCCGTGCCAAGGTGGCGAGTCTGCCCAGCGGCAAGAAGGACATCAGCGAAGTGTACGAGGCGTTCGGCAGGGACGAGGTGGCGAGAATCATCAGCGAAGCCAAGCCGGCAAACGAGGGCGACGTGTACGACCTGGAGGAGAATGCCGACGAGGTGCTCGACATCCTGATGGGCAACTACGACCACGGCTACGAGGTGGGCATGGGCAAGCTCACCGACGGCATCTTCCACCCCACTTCGGATGGCGGACTCATCATCCTGACGGGTCGCCCGAACTCGGGAAAGACGGATTTCCTGAACTGCATGATGGCGCATCTGATGTACAACTGCAACAAGCGCGTGGCCTTCTTCTCGTTCGAGAAGCCTATCAAGGGCAAGCACGTGAGGGAGATAGCGCGCATTGCCCTGGGCGTGGAGAACACGGAGACGATGGACGGCAACGAATCGCCCGAGGAGGCGCGCCTGGTGAACCGCCACGCTCTGAGTTTCCTGATGAACCACATGGTGGATTTCGACACCAAGAGCCGTCTGCCCGACAGCAAATACATCACGGAACTTGCCGAGAGCGAGATGAGGAAAAAGAAGCAGAAGATTGATTTCCTGGTGATAGACCCGTATGTGTTCATCAACGTGACGGAGGGCGGCAGCCGTGCCACGGAGACGGAGAAGGTGAAGCTGATGCTTACCCGACTGCAGCAGTGGAGCCGTGCGCATCACGTCTGGACGGTGGTGGTGGCGCACCCGAGAATCCAGTATAAGGACGGTCACGAGGCATTCCCGCCGCTGGATCTCTACAGCATTGCGGGCAGTGCGCAGTGGGCGAATCTTGCGGATTATCTGCTCACGGTGACTCGCGTGAACAAGCCTCAGGAGGGCAAGATGTATTCCATCGTAGAGATGCTGAAGGTGAGAGACCAGGAGTTCTGCCGTCCGGGCAAGGTGTTCTACATGAGGCAGCCCTGCGGCAGATACGACGAGCGTGCATCGGAAGAGGAATGCATCGCCGAGGTATTGTATGCCAAGGTTTTGCCGAAGGACGAGGAGCCGTGGGAGAAGGGATAGTTTATAGTTTATAGTTAATAGTTGATAGTTAACAATCTTATTTTCAAGATATTGATGCCTATGACAAAAAAAGAATACAACGAATTGAAGAAGCGGGCACACGAGATGATGCTCGCCGACTATGAGTGGATATTGCAGCAGGACCCGCAGCGGTATCAGTGGACGCATACGCAGTGCTGGCTCATCGAGTTCGTGCACGACGTGAGGGATATCGCCTCGCTGAAGAGCATCAGCGTGGAGGAAGAGGTGGACCCCTGGCACGACAATCATTTCCGTCCGCAGCCGCTACAGCAGCTCTATAAGGACATCTTCGGTCAGATGGGCATCCCCGTGCCCCACTACCCCGCCAAGGCCCTGAACAAGCTGAGATCCATGGAGCAGCGCCGCCGCATCTTACCCGACAGCATCACCCTGTTCTACATGAAGGAGATGCAGAAGAATCCCCCCTGCCGCATCATCGAACTGCTGCTGATGATGAACAGAGATTGAGTCAAAGGGAGGCTAGATTGAATCTGAAGTGAAGCTTACTTGGAGCCGGGGTGAGGCTCAAATGAACGTTACGTAAGGCTCATTCCAACCCGGAGTGAGCCTTACTCCGGCTTGGAGTAAGCCATGCTTCTTATTGGCGCAAAAAGGATGTGTCAATATTCATCGGATTGATTATTCATCGGATTTTTAATTCATCGGATTTCACGGAAGAAACGGAACATTCTTGCTCCTCGGATTACTCACGGATTTTAAACGGAAACTCGACCTGACGGTCGTGGCGATACCCCCTATAGCTGGAAAAAGTCTGCCATTACTGTGCAATCGCAAGCCAGCCTATACGGCGCTAGCCCAATGGCCGCAAGGCCAAATCCGTTTAAATTTCGTGCGTAATCCGTGGATCAAGAATGTTCCGATAACTCCGCGTAATCCGATGAAAAAAATGTCACCCACAATGTCACCCTGAAACTCTTGACAAGAGCCATTTTTTTTTGTATCTTTGCAGTGTAATTCAGAAGAAAGTAGTAGGTAAAAGATTGATTCACTATTAAATTATCTAATGCGTATGGAACAACACACAGAACTGGAACTGGAGAGGATGCAGCAGATGCTCCTCTCCACCCACTTCACCCTAGGAGAGTTTCTCCGTTCGGGCACCGCCATCAAGTATGGCATCGACAACACGCCGCAGGATGCCATCATCATCATCCGACTGATGATGCTCTGCGAGCAGGTATTGGAACCCCTGAGAAAGAATTTCGGAGTCATCACCGTTACGAGTGGCTACCGCTGTCCGCAGCTGAATCTGGCTGTGCACGGCGTGCCAGGCAGTCAGCACACCCTGGGCGAGGCTGCCGACCTTTTCATCCCCAACGATGAGATTCTGAAGAAGTATTCCGGCTTCATCGAGGAGCATTGCCATTTCGACCAGATGATCCTGGAGCCTCGTGGCGCCTCGCCCGGCACGCAGCGCTGGCTTCATGTGAGCTACACGATGCGAAGGAAGAACCGTTATCAGATTTTATTCTGATGATCAGGAAGTTTTTATCATTCTAGAGTTTTTAATGATTCAAGAAAGGAGATTGTATGAAGAAAGAGACATGGAAAGCAGTGATTCAGATTGTCATCTCGGTACTCACAGCCATCGCCACATCGCTTGGCGTTAGCTCGTGCATGAGCTGACAGCAATCAATTTGATTCACCAAATTATTTTATTAACTGAACTTTCGCATGTGGTTCAAGTACGGGCTGAAGGCCCAAAAGCTCCTAGCCCAGGGCATCGCCCTGGGTATGATGGCAATCAGCAAGACGCCCTGTAAGGGCAAAAGCTTTATGTTTTGTCTGGAGTTTTAAAGCTTTTGCCCTTACAGGGCGACAGGTTTGCGTCCGTAATTACCCAGGGCGATGCCCTGGGCTAGGGGCTTCTGCCCTTTCAGGGCGTGTGGGACAAGACTTGCGAAAGTTCAGTTATTAACCCTTTAAATCTTTGTATTATGAGCGTAAAGTACAGAAAAGTGAAGAACAACCGCAAGGGCTCAGCTACCCGCGGCAAAATCTACGGCAAAGCAGTAGTAGACGGCGTGATCCGCACCAAGGAAATCGCCGAGAAAATCGGTAAGCGATGCACCCTGACCGAGCCAGACATCATCGCCGTGATCAACGCACTGGAAACCGAAATCGCCTATGCCCTCGCCGACGGCAAGCGCGTAATCCTCGACGGATTCGGTTCCTTCAAGGTGGGCATCAGCACCTCCCCTGCCGATACCCCGAAGAAGTTCACCACCGCCAACATCAAGGGCTTCCACGTGGTCTTCGCACCAGCCATCGAGATGTACATGAACAAGCGCATCAAGTCGATGCTCCGTGGCGTGAAGGTGGAGGAGATGACCGAGTACAACGGTCTCGACGGCGGTTCTGACGGCACATCAGGCGGCGGTTCCGACGGCGGCGGTAACTCTGGAGGAAGCTCCACCGGTGACAACAAGAACACAGGAAACTCTGGTGACAACAAGGACACCGGAGGCTCAGGCGACAACAAGGACACCGGTAGCTCAGGCGACAACGAGCACATTGTACTCTAGCCGAACGAAGCTGTGAAAGATTCTGCAGGAGATTCTGCTGGATGAATCCTGCTGGCTTAAAAATTGAAAGGCGACGAAGTCACAAAGGCTTCGCCGCCTTAATTTTGTTTAATTTCGGAACTAATATATCTAAAAAGAGAAAAATATTTGGTAGTTTCGGGTTTTCTGCTTATTTTTGCAGTCGAATCATCACGAATAATTATAATATAAGGTGACATTTATGAAAAGATATTCAAAATTCATACCTATCCTCGCGATAGCACTATCTGCCCCAGCATTCACCTCGTGCTTCAAGGACGAACCCCTCAATGCCGAATGCGACATTGAGCAGGCCTTCATCCCCAACAACGGCAACTGGGAAGAATGCTTCCTCAAAGCCACAGATACCCTGCAGAACGTGATGTCTACGGAAAATGAAATCAGCTTCCTCGTAAAAAAGGGAACCGATCTCTCGCACTTCGCACCGAAATTCCAGATTACACCAGGCGCTACCCTATCGCCTGCCAACGGTTCGGTGCAGGATTTCACCAACGGGCAAGTAACCTACACCGTTACTTCCGAGGATGGCAACTGGAAACGGCAGTACAGAGTGGGATTCACCTTCCCGCCCGTGGTTTACGAAGTGATGAAGTACGACTTCGAAAACTATTTCCTCAACGAAAACAAGCCCGTTCATAAATATTATGTCTGGAGCGACAAGAACGACGACGGTACGCTTGCCAACAACTGGGCTACGGGAAATCCGGGCTTCTACATGAGCCGAAGCTCAGCCAAGCCAGACCAATATCCAACGGTACCTGTGGAGCAAGGCTACGACGGTGCCTGCGTGAAACTCACCACCAGCGATACCGACCAGTTTGGCGAAATGGCCAAGATGCCTATCGCTGCGGGCAACCTCTTCATCGGAAAGTTCGACGCCAGTCAGGCACTGAAGGATGCCATGAAGGCCACCCAGTTTGGCGTGCCCGTAAGTTTCAAGCCTACCAAATTCAGCGGCTACTACCGATACAAGCGTGGCGATGTGTTCACCAACCGCCAGAAGAAGGTGGTGGAAGGCAAGAAAGACTACGGCACCATCTATGCCGTATTCTACGACAACCACGACGCCGAGGGCAACAGCATCGTGCTCTATGGCGACAACGTGCAGACCAGCCCTCAGGTGGTGGCAATCGCCAAGTTGCCAGACATCGACGACACGCCCGAGTGGACCCATTTCGACCTCGACTTCGTTTATAAGAAGGAGGTGGATGCCCAGAAACTCAGAAACATGGGCTACAGCATGGCCATCGTCTGCTCATCGAGCGTAGAAGGCGCCTCGTTCATGGGAGCCATCGGAAGTACATTGTGGGTGGATCAGTTCCGCATCGCCTGCGAAAAGGAATAACAAGAAAAAAGAAGACAAGACAATGAAAAAGCCATTCATCATATCAGCCGCAATCCTATGCCTCTGCTCTGCTGAGGCATGGGGACAGAATCTGGGAGAACTGCTCCACAAATTCACCTACCAGGCACGCATCGGCTACAACCTGGGTGGCACTGCCCCTATCGGCATGCCTGCCACCATCCGCACCCTCCACAGCTACACGCTGCAGCCTAACCTGCTGCTCGGCATCGACGCCCACTATCCCCTGGACAACAGGTGGGGACTGATGTTCGGCCTGCACTTCGAAGGCAAGGGCATGAAGATTGATGCGGGCGTAAAGAACTACCACATGACCATGGTGAAAGGTGGTGAGCAGCTGGATGGCGTGTTCACGGGCAACGTGATAACAAAGGTTGACCAGAGCCTCGCAACTATACCAGTGCAAGCCACTTACGACGTGAGCGAGAAGCTTCGCCTGAAGCTGGGTCCTTACTTCTCCTATGTCACCTCGCATAAGTTTGAGGGCAGCGCCTACGATGGTTATCTGCGCCAGGGCGACCCTACGGGGCCCAAGGTAGAACTGGGACATGAGGACGGAGAGCGTGGTGAATACGACTTCTCGGACGATATGCGCAACTGGCAGTTTGGCATCGATGTAGGTGCCGACTGGAATTTCTCGAAGCGCTGGGGCGGCTACGTGGGCTTAACCTGGGGCTTATCAGAAGTGTTCAAGAAAGACTTCCACGTGATAGAGCAGTCGATGTATCCCATCTACGGCACCATCGGACTGAGCTATCAGCTGAAATAGGAAATCTGCTCCAGAATATCTTATATATAATAATGTATAGGAGAGAAAAATCAATTATATCAAAATAAAAGAAAGGAATAATTATGAAGAAAATTTTTACTTTAGTAGCAGCAGCGCTCTGCTCTATGTCGATGATGGCAAAGGAGTATACCTGCCCTCTCGTGGTTAACATGATGGGAACGGACATGCCTGTGGGCGACATCAAGGTAAACGTGGATGAGCAGAAAGACGGCAAATACACCATGAGCCTGCTCAACTTCAAGATGAACGATTTCATGCAGATTGGTAACATCGTTATCAAGGATGTAGAGGCTACCAAGTGTGGCAACGTCATCATGCTCAATGCAGCAAAGGATATCCAGATTACCAAGGGTGACGATGAGAACGTAGAATGGATGGGACCAGGTCTCGGCAACGTGAACATCCTCCTGAAGGGTGAACTGAAGGGCGACAATTTCAATGCCTGCCTCAATATTCCATTGGCTGGCAACATGATTGTAGGCGTAAAGCTGGGCAAGAATACCAACGAGATGGGCCAGTTGCCAAACGCCGGTTTCGAGAAATTCCACGAGGCATCTTATAACAGCGCCAAGAGCCAGGAGCCTAACGGATGGCACTCTTTCATGAGCTCTACGGGCAGCATGGCAAGCATGGTTTCAGCAGCTGTACATACCTATGCTTCTTCTGAGGTGCGCGAGAACGCAGCAGAAGACAACAAGCAGTGTGTAAAGATTGTTTCTACTCCAGTGAAGGTGGGTTCAATTGTTGCAGCTTCTGCCAACGGTACCATCACCACCGGTCGTCTGAAGGCAGGCAGCATGATTGCATCAAGCAAGGACAACTGCTCATTCCTGGATTTCAGCTCAACAGGTGTGGATGCCAACGGCGATCCATTCTATGCTGTGCTCAACAACAAGCCTGATTCCATGAAGGTTTGGGTGAAGTTCAAGGCTGGCGAAGGCAACAAGAATCCTAAGGCTACCATCAGTGCCCTCTTGACCAACGGCAAGATGGCTCAGGACCCAGAGGACGAGCAGTATGCAGCCAACATCATTGCCCGTGCCCAGAACTCTTCTATCGAGAGCAAGGACGAGTGGCAGGAGATTACCATCCCATTCACCTACAATAATGCTGAGGAAATGCCTAAGGCAGCCCTCGTAACCATGTCAACCTGCGCTGTGCCTAGCGGCGGCAGCAAGAGCGAGACCAACCCAGACGTATTGTATGTGGACGATGTGGAAATGGTTTACAATGCTGATGTAAAGAAGGTTACCATGGATGGTAAGGACATCACAAACGAGTTTGACGAAGCCGGAGGTTTGGAGATTGAAGGCTACAATAAGGATTTGGATATCAACAACTTCCAGTTGGAGGCCATCGGTGCCGGAGCCTATGTAACAAAGAAGATTACCGCAGATGGTTTTAATACCTACGTAAGCTTCACCGTTACATCCAACGACTTGAAGAACTGCGTAACCCGCACCATCACCTTGAAGAATTACACCACTGGCATCAAGAACCTCGAGACCATCACCTTGCCTAATGGCGTGAAGGCCATCTACAACATGGCAGGTCAGCAGGTTACCAGCATGCAGCCAGGCCAGGTTTACATTGTGAAGTACACCAATGGCGAGAGCAAGAAGATGATTAAGAAGTAATTGATTAAGAAATAAAAGTTAAAATATATATAGATAAAAGGCATGCGCCCCACTCCGGGTCGCATGCTTTTTTTATATAGAAAATAACTGAAGTTTCGCAAGTAGCATTCTACCGTCCCCGAAGGGGGCGAATGTGAATAACCGCGGGTGGAATGACCGAAGGGA
>CAKQCH010000093.1:0-9294 GCA_934216735.1 uncultured Prevotella sp. | reverse complement strand
CCCGTCTTCACGTCCTTCATCTTCACGGTACAACCGATATCACCGGCATTCAACTGATCTACAGGCACACGGTTGGCACCAGCGCAGGCATAAATCTGTCCGATACGCTCCTTAGAACCACGGTCAGCATTGGTCAGGTCGTCGCCGCTCTTGATAGAACCGCTCATCACCTTGAAGTAGCTCACCTCGCCGATGTGTGGCTCCAGACCTGTCTTGAAGAAGTAAACACTCTCAGGACCGTTGGTATCAGGAGCAATCTCTTCACCACGGGTATTGTGCAGCTTAGGCATCTCGCTTACGAAAGGAACCACATTGCCCAGGAACTCCATGAGGCGGTGAACGCCCATTGACTTACCGGCGCAAACGCAGAATACAGGGAAGATGCTGCGGGTAACCAAACCCTTGCGGATACCCTCACGGAGTTCATCCTCTGTCAAGCTCTCGCTCTCGAAGAATTTCTCCATCAGACCCTCGTCGTTCTCGGCAGCAGCCTCAACGAGCGCAGCATGCAGTTCCATTGCCTTATCCATTTCCTCTTCAGGAATATCCTCGATGATAGGTGCACCGCCTTCTGGTTTCCAGGAATATTTTTTCATCAATAAGACGTCAATGAGAGCATTGAAGCCAGGACCGGTCTCGATAGGATATTGAATCTGCACACACTTAGGACCATAGATGTCCTTCATGGTTGCAATGAGGTTATCAAAATCACACTTGTCAGAGTCAAGCTGGTTAACGAGGAAGATAACAGGCTTGCCCAACTTCTCGGTATAACGGAAGTTGTTCTGGGTGCCTACCTCAGGACCATATTGACCATTGATAAGGATCACTGCCTGATCAGTTACGTTGAGTGATGTGATAGCACCACCAACGAAATCGTCGCTACCAGGGCAGTCGATGATATTCAACTTCTTGTTGTTCCACTCCACGTGAAAAACGGTAGGGAACACAGAGTAACCATACTCCAGCTCAACTGGGAAGTAGTCGCTCACCGTATTCTTCGCTTCTACAGAGCCTCTACGCTTGATAACGCCTGCTTCAAATAACATACTTTCGGCAAGTGTAGTCTTGCCGCTACCCGCACTGCCCAGCAATGCAATGTTTTTAATCTCATTTGTCTGATATACTCTCATGACGCTTATAGATTTTTAAGGGGTTATACTTAATGTTTGTCAGTTGTTCATGATCAGTAAAACCATGCGGTTTTCTGTTTCATGCTACTAAATTACACTTTTTTTTGCGTACCACCAAACATTTTCGCAAAAAAGTTGCCATAATTTAAAACATATTAGTAATTTTGCATCTTGTTAAGACTTTTTTCGCCCCCTACACCTTATTATATTAAGAGGAAGGTGGGAAGAGAATTGAAAATTTAAAGAATCAGGAATTATGGCAGGTTTATACATACATATCCCCTTCTGCGAAAGCCGCTGCATCTACTGCGGCTTTTACAGCACCACATCGCTCAAAATGAGAGATGCTTATGTGGACGCACTCTGCAGAGAGATGGAGCTGCGCCCCATCCCGAAGGCACTGGGCGACGGTGAAAACATCGAAACCATCTATCTGGGAGGCGGCACTCCAAGCCAGCTGACCGGAGATCAGCTTATCCGTCTCTTCGATGCCATCAGGCAGAACTATCTTCAAAGCGGATTCCCGGATGACACCAGGAAGGAAGAGCTTTCTGCTCAAAAAGGGCATGAAACTTCCTTGCCGGAGATGGAAATCACCATGGAGTGCAATCCCGACGACGTGACCGAGGAATTCTGCGAAACCCTGAAGCTGCTGCCCGTGAACCGGGTGAGCATGGGTGCGCAGACCTTCTCAGACCATCGCCTCCGCTTTCTTCATCGCCGCCACAATGCTGCCGAGGTGAAGACTGCCGTAGAAAGGCTTCGCGGCATCGGCATCCGCAACATCAGCATCGACCTGATGTTCGGTTTCCCCCAAGAAACCCTAGCCGACTGGCAGAGCGACATCGCTGCAGCCATCAATCTGGGTGTGGAGCATATTTCTGCCTACAGTCTGATGTATGAAGAGGGAACCACCCTCTACAGAATGCTGGAGCAAGGGAAAATAGAGGAAATAGACGAGGAGACCAGCCGCCAGATGTACGAGCAGCTTATCAGCCAGCTGACCGAAGCCGGCTACGAGCACTACGAAATCAGCAACTTTGCCCGCCCCGGCAAGCGGTCACGCCACAACAGCAGCTACTGGCACGAGATACCTTACATCGGAATAGGTGCGGCTGCCCATTCCTACAAGCGGAACGGCAAAGCCATGAGAAGCTGGAACGTAGACGACATCAGTGAATATATCTCCCGAATCAACCAAGGCGAACTGCCATCGGAAAGCGAGACACTCGACCTCAACACCCGATACAACGACCTCATTACCACCGCATTGCGAACAAGCGACGGCATCGATATCGAGAAGACGAAACAGGAATTCGGAACAGAACTTGCCGGAAAAATGATGCTGGAAGCAGAGAAGCATATAGTGCGCGGACTGATGAAGATAGAAGACGGAAGGCTATCGCTCACCCATCAGGGTCTCTATATATCAGACGACGTGATGAGCGACTTCATGATAGTATAAAAATCGAATAAAGGCATTACAAATCGAATAAAAGCATTATAAATCATATAAAAAAATGGAGCCCTATTTCCAAGGCTCCATTTTATCCAATCCGTATTTTTTATATCTATCATAGTAATATTGCTTAATCTGCTCTATCACCTGAATAGTAGTTTTCTTTTTCTGCAACATCGGCTTCACCATCTGCAACAAGGCAAAAAGCACCACCACGATGAGCAGCACTATAATCCATGAGAGTATCTCGCTTGCAAACTGTATATGCGGCTGTACCAAGATACCTACCGCCACAGGCAAAACGAAACACACCCAATCCATTGGTGAATCCAACTTAGTAGACTCCAAGTATTCTTCTCGCAATTCGCGTGGTGCATTCAGCAGCATACGCTTGCGATGTGCATTCCAATAATCTTCAAATTCCTTTTCCATTCAATTCTTAATTTAATACCTTCATATTGATGCCTGACATTCAATGCAGCACCTTAATTTACCTATACTTAAAATTATTATCTATTACTATTTTTTTAAGCACCTTGAATAGTGCCTTCTACTTTAGCAATCCGTCGACAAAGTTACGACAAATATCCGTTATAAGCAAATAAAATCCCTTTAAAACTCAAACATTTAACACTCTTTAAATAAAAATCTTCGTTTCAAACAGAACTTTACTAAATAAACTTAGAAACTACCCCATAAACATAAAAAGACAATGCTCCAGCGAGCATTGTCTTTTTTATACAATCAATCATTCTAGATGTGATGCTTTTTTATCTCGCACCCATAAAACAGTCTTTTTATCGCTCATCCAATGGGGTATAATCCAACTCGCCCAGGATATTCTTGTAAGCAGGACGGATGATGCGACGACCCTCGAAGTTGAGTTCCTCGATGCGGTGGGCAGTCCAGCCCACAATACGGGCCATAGCGAAGATAGGCGTATAAATTTCCTGAGGCAGACCAATCATCTCATAGATGAAGCCGCTATAGAAGTCGAGGTTGGCGCAAGCTGGCTTGCTGCCGCCACGATGTTCCTGCAGGCACTTGATACCCTCCTGCTCTATGAGCTTCAGGAAGTTGTACTCATCCTCTCTGCCCTTCTCCTTGGCAAGTTCGCCAGCCAGTCGCTTCAGCTCTACGGCACGAGGATCGCTCAAGGTATACACGGCATGGCCGATACCATAGATAAGACCCGTCTTATCATAAGCCTCCTTATTGAGCATGCGCTTCAGGTAGATATCGAGTTCGTTGACATTGGTCCAATCCTTGATAGCCTCCTTCAGATGATGGAACATATTGATAACCTTGATGTTGGCACCACCATGAAGAGGACCCTTCAAGCTACCGATACCGGCAGCAATAGAGCTGTAGGTATCCGTGCGGGTAGAAGAGGTGACACGCACCGTGAAGGTAGAGTTGTTACCACCACCATGCTCTGCCTGAATGATGAGGAGCAGATCGAGCATACGCGCATCCAGCTCAGAGTAGTTCTCGTGCTTCATCATATAGAGGAAATTCTCTGCGATAGAGAGATTCTCGCGTGGATGACGGATATGCAGACTTCTGCCCTGCACAGAGTGACGGTAGATGTTATATGCATAGGCGATGATGGTTGGGAACTTCGCAATCAGCTCCACACTTTGACGCATCAGGTTGTCGCGGCTGATATCATCAGGATTCGGGTCGAAGGTGTACATCTCGAGCACACAGCGAGCCAGGATGTTCATGATGTTAGAACCCTCCAGTTCGATGATGTGAGTAATGGTACGGTGGTCGAGCGGCATGTTGTCGTTGAGGAGTTCCTTGAAAGCCTCCAGCTCCTCCTTATCCGGCAGCTGACCGGAAAGGAGCAGGAAGGCAACCTCCTCAAAACCGAATCGTTTCTCCTTCAAGAGAGGAGTAACGAGGTCGTCAAGCTCGTAGCCACGATAATAGAGCTTACCCTCGGTAGGCTTCAGCTTGCCATTCTCATCGCGTTCGTAACCCACAACGTTACCGATGTTGGTCAGTCCGACCAGCACACCAGAGCCATCCTCATTACGAAGTCCACGCTTCACGTTGAACTTGGTAAATGCCTCCTTATCTATCTTGCATGAGTTCTTTACCTCATCGCTTAATTTATATATCAAATACTCTTTATTCATAACTGTTACTTTTTAAGTTGCATGGCACAAACTGTTACTTTTCCTGCTGCAAGATTACTTCTTTGCAGCAAAGTTCAATGCAGAACCAGCCTTGAACCATGCAATCTGTGTATCATTATAAGTATGCTCAACCTCGAAACTATCCTCAGAACCATCCTTGTGCTTTAGAGTGACAGTGAGTTTAGAACCTGGCGCAAACTCCTTCAGTCCGGTGAGTGAGATGCGGTCGTCTTCCTGTACCTTATTATAATCATCCTTGTTGCAGAATGTAAGGGCGAGCATACCCTGCTTCTTCAAGTTGGTTTCGTGAATACGGGCGAAGCTCTTGGCAAGAATCACCTTCACGTTCAGGAAACGAGGTTCCATGGCTGCATGCTCACGGGATGATCCCTCGCCATAGTTATCCTCTGCTACCACGATGCTGCTGATGCCCTGTGCCTTGTAAGCCTTGGCTGCGGTAGAAACCTCCACATACTTGCCATCCAACTGGTTCTTCACCTTGTTGCTCTCGCCATTGAAGGCGTTGACGGCACCCATCAGCAGGTTGTCTGAGATGTTCTGAAGATGTCCACGGAACTTCAACCATGGTCCAGCCATAGAGATGTGGTCGGTGGTACACTTGCCCTCGGTCTTGATGAGGAGAGGCATATCTACCAGGTCCTTACCATCCCAAGGAGCGAATGGAGCCAGTTTCTGCAGGCGGTTGCTATCTGGAGCAATCACAACCTCGATATTGGCATTCGCCTCGCTAGGAGCGATGAAGCCCTTGTCTTCCACGGCGAATCCCTTAGAAGGGAAGGTGAAACCGGTAGGCGCATCGAGCTTCACGCTGTTGTCATCCTTATCTAATAAGGTGTCGGTGGCTGGATTGAAATCCAGACGGCCGGCAATGGTGAGAGCCACGGTGAGCTCCGGGCTGCCGATGAAGGCAAATGTATTAGGGTTGCCATCTGCACGACGACGGAAGTTTCTATTGAAAGAAGTAACGATGGCATTCTTGCGGGTGTTGTCATCGGTATGACGCTTCCACTGTCCGATGCAAGGACCGCAGGCATTGGTCATAATCAAGGCTCCAATCTTCTTGAAGTCATCGAGGATTCCGTCACGCTCGGCAGTATAGCGAATCTGCTCAGAACCAGGGTTGATGATAAGCTGACCCTTTACCTGGATTCCCTTCTCGTAAGCCTGTCGGGCTACACTTGCCGCACGGGCCAAATCCTGATAGGAAGAGTTGGTACAGCTACCTACCAATCCCACTTCAACAACCATTGGATAGTCGTTGGCAGGTCCCTTCGCCTTCATGTGAGAGATAGGAGTTGCTGCATCCGGAGTAAACGGACCATTGAGATGAGGCTCCACCTTAGAGAGGTCGATTTCTACAATCTGGTCGTAGAAAGCGGATGGATTGGCAAGTACCTCATCATCAGCACGAAGTTCGGCAGCATTCTTCTGGGCAAGAGAAGCAATCTCCTCACGACCCGTCTTGCGGAGATATTCGCTGGCATTCTGGTCGAATGGGAAGATAGAACAGGTAGCACCCAGCTCTGCACCCATGTTACAGATGGTAGCCTTACCCGTGGTAGAGATGCTATCCAAGCCCTCGCCAAAGTATTCGAGGATGGCATTGGTACCACCCTTCACGGTGAGGATGCCCAGGATTTCGAGAATCACATCCTTAGGAGTAGCCCATCCGGAGAGCTTGCCTGTGAGATGCACACCGATGAGGCGTGGCATCTTGAGCTCCCAAGGCTGACCTGTAAGCACATCCACGGCATCGGCACCACCAACACCCACGGCTACCATACCGAGACCGCCGGCGTTTGGGGTATGGGAGTCAGTACCCACCATCATACCTCCCGGGAAGGCATAGTTCTCAAGTACCACCTGATGGATGATACCAGCACCTGGTCCCCAGAATCCGATGTGATATTTCTGAGATACCGACTTCAGGAAGTCATATACCTCTTTATTAGTCTTGCATGCCTCAGGCAGGTCTTGTGTAGCACCCACGTCGGCACGAATCAAGTGATCGCAATGTACTGATGCAGGCACTGCCACCTTGTCCTTACCGGCGTTCATAAACTGCAAGAGCGCCATCTGAGCAGTAGCATCCTGCATCGCCACGCGGTTAGGTCGGAAATCCACATATTCTACACCTCTTTTATATGGTCGCAACTCAGATGGGTCGAAAAGATGCGCAAAGAGCACCTTCTCGGCGTAAGTGAGAGGTCGTTTTACAGTAGCTTTCGCCTGTTTTACACTTTCCGAATACGAAGCATAAAAGCTTCTCAGCATTTCAATGTCCAGTATCATCTTATTCACTATTATTAAATTAACCATGCACTCGTGTGTACGCACACCATTTTTCTATGCGATGTACCCTAATCGAGCGATTTTGTTTGCAAATATACGACTTTTTCTTCAAATAGTAGCACATTTTCACGATTATTTATCATTTTGCTATTAAATTTCTTTGTTTTTGATGAATTTGTTGCATATTTATGCAATAATCAACCTTATTTTGGTGCCAACACGCTAAAATTACGATTTTCAAGCAAACCGCTTGTTTTAGCTGCAAAAAACAAATTTTCGGCTCAAAAAACAAAGAAAAGATGAAAAAGATTTGGAACTTACTACATTATTTATTAATTTTGCAGATGATATGAGAATAGACATTATTACAGTATTACCAGAGATGCTGGAAGGCTTCTTCAACGAGTCGATTCTGGCACGCGCGCAGAAGAAGGGTCTCGCAGAGATTCATCTGCACAACTTGCGCGACTATACATTAGATAAATGGAAGCGAGTGGACGACTATCCATACGGTGGAAGTGCCGGCATGGTGATGCAATGCGAGCCTATCGACCGATGCATCACGGCACTGAAGGCAGAACGTGAGTACGACGACGTGATCTACGTATCTCCTGACGGCGAAACCTTCAACCAGAAGATAGCCAACGAAATGTCGCTGGGTGGCAACCTCATCATCCTCTGCGGTCACTACAAGGGTATTGACCAGCGTGTACGCGACCATCTCATCACCCGCGAAATCAGCGTGGGCGACTATGTGCTCACAGGTGGAGAGCTTGCAGCAGCAATTATCTCGGATGCGGTGATCAGACTGGTACCGGGCGTTATCAGCGACGAGCAGAGTGCCCTATCCGACTGCTTCCAGGATGACATTCTCTCGGCTCCTATCTATACCCGTCCTGCCGACTACAAGGGATGGAAGGTACCGGAGATTCTGCTGAGCGGCAACGAAGCCAAGATTCGTCAATGGGAGTTCGACCAGGCCATGGAGCGAACCAAGCGCCTGCGCCCAGACCTGCTTGAGGAATAAACAACAATTAACATAAAGTTCTTAGGCGCAGCGAAAAAGACCAGACTGTACCATAAGAAAATAACTAATAAATGGTCTATCAGTTAGAATTATGGAACAAAACCATTTAGAACAACAAGTTTCTACACCTATGCCACCTAAACCAGACAACAATATGGTTTTGGCAATTGCTTGCACCGTATGCTGCTGCTTACCATTTGGTATAGTTGGTATCATTAAGGCTAGTAAAGTTAATGGACTTTACCTAACAAAGCAATACGAAGCCGCTGCTCTGATGGCACAAGATGCCAAGAAATGGAGTATTATCGGTATTGTTGTTGGTCTCGTTATCCAAGTGATTTATGTCATCTTTTATGGTGCAGCAATAGCATCTCAATTGTAAATTGAAATACATCAATAAATACACTCTATTAATAATAGTTATCATTGGTCTGCCTTTGCTATACAAATACAACCCTTCAGAGTATTGGTTTTGGCCAAAGTGCCCTATCAAGATTTTGACAGGATTAAATTGTCCCGCTTGTGGAATACAAAGGTTTATTCATGCTGCACTGCAAGGAAATTTAGCTAAAGCATACCAATATAACTATTATTTACTATATGCATTACCATATTTTATATTAGTAGTGATATCATATTATTTGCCTGACAGCAAAACAAAGACAAAGATGAAAAATATATTTGAGAGCAACATAGCTATAAGAATATATGTAACAACATTTTTTATTTGGTTTATAGTCAGAAACATATTAAACATATAAAACTTAATGTATGGAACAACAACAAGTAGAACAACTTATTGCGATATATGGAAACAAGTTGCCTATTGAATCCATCTTTACTGTAAGGGAAAAATTACTGTCTATGGATTACAATACAGCTAGTATTATTTTAGCACAAGCCAAAGACCCAACGATTTCAATCATATTGTCAATCATAGTTGGATCATGGGGAATCGACAGAATTTACATTGGTGATGTGGGATTAGGTATCATCAAATTGCTAACATGTGGAGGTTGTGGCATTTGGTGGCTCATTGATCTATTTCTAATCATGGATGCCACCAAACGAAAGAATCTGCTGCAAATAACAGAAATTTACGGGGCACCAGCATAAATTGAAATATAGCTTGCCCGTTGTCTGGAATTCCAGAAAAAGAGCAAGCTATATTCATTTTTATTATTATAGTTCATTTTACAGGTATTTTTTGCAGAAAGC
>CAKQCH010000092.1:0-9436 GCA_934216735.1 uncultured Prevotella sp. | reverse complement strand
GTGGGCGCTGACGGATTCGAACCGCCGACCCTCTGCTTGTAAGGCAGATGCTCTAAACCAGCTGAGCTAAGCGCCCTCTAAAAAATTCCCCGCTCATCATAATCATGACCAACAGGGAAAAACACCCCTGTGGGCGCTGACGGATTCGAACCGCCGACCCTCTGCTTGTAAGGCAGATGCTCTAAACCAGCTGAGCTAAGCGCCCTTACTTTTCGTAAGCGGTTGCAAAGGTACTACAAATATTTGAATCCACCAAACTTTTTCCCGTTTTTTTTCAAATTTCTCAAAAAATACATGAAAAGAAGGCACTTTTCACGGGGAAAAGTGCCTTCTTATAAGGAGATTACTCGGCAATCTGAACGGTTGCACGACGATTATAAGAGTTTGGCTTCAACTCCTTCACGCCGCCGTTTGCCTTGATTTCGATGTTATTCTTATCCACACCCATCTTCACAAGCTGCTTTGCCAACTGCTCAGCACGCTTCTGAGAGAGTTTCTGATTGAATGCCTGAGAACCTGTAGCACTATCAGCATATCCGGTAACCACCAACTTGGTATCATTTTCCTTCGCAAACTCAGCAAGAGCCTTCACATTTACCAAATCCTTCTTAGATGCAATAGAAGACTTGCCGATATTGAAGAACACAGAAAGTGGAGTGTTGGCGAATGCAGGAGCAGCAGCCTCTGTCTTGGCAGCAGCATCATTCTTTGGCTGGTTCTCTACCAGCTTCTGCAAACGCTCGTTCTCTGCATTGGCATCTGCCAGGGCTGCATTCAAGGCATCAAGCTCTGACTGATGGAGTGCATTGACTGCATCCATATCCGGAGCCTTCTTCCATTTTGCACTACCCAGGTTAAAGGTCAAGCCCACCTCGGCATAGAAGTTGTTGCAACGGCGCTTCCAGCTCTGGTCGACTACACCCTTGCAGTTGTCGATGTTATGATCGAAGGTATTCACACCTGCCTCCACAAAGACACTGGTCTTCTTGGCTACCTTCCAGGATGAGTGAACACCTGCACTGTAATCCAGGGCGTATGTGTTGTAGGTCATCGAACGACCCACACCGGCACCGGCAAATGCCATCACATCCCAGATGCGGTTTTCTCTGTAACCCTTGAAAAGATTGCTCAGGTTAAACATCACCTGCTCGTTCAATGCCCAATACTTGTTGCCATTGCCCTCGTTGGTACCATCGTTCCAGTCGGCATCCACCTTCTTGCCCCAGATGCCCTGAAGCTTGGTACGGAGACCGATGCTTGGTGTAAACCACTTACCGATGGCAAGAGATACACCTGGATTAGAGCGGAACTTCTTGAATGGACTCTTCGCCAAGCCATGTCCTCTCTCCTCGGCAGAATACCAGGCATTCCAGTCGGCACCTACCTGCACGAACCAATTACTTGCAAAAGAATTGGTGGCAATACTATACTTTTCATCAGGAGTCACGTCCTGAGCAAAACTTCCCATTGTAACGCTAGCCAAAGCCAGCATAGCTAACAACTTTTTCATTTCTTTCTGATTTTAACTTATGGTTTACCTATACTATAATTATATACACCTTATTATATATACCCCCACTCTATCCCAAGAGATGTTCTATCTCCTGCTGCTGCAGGATGCAAAGCACCGATTTGCCGTCGGGGGTGTAGTTCACATTCTCGCAAGCGAAAAGTCCGTTCACCAAACCCTCCATCTCGTCGTTGCTCAACACCTGTCCATGAGGTATCGCTGCCTGGCGAGCCAGCGAGAGTGCCAGTGCCGTATTGATTTCGTCCATGGCAGACACGCCTTTCTCCACAGCACTCGCCACCATGTCCTGTACCAGCTTTACGGGATTCATTCCCTCCAATCCGGCAGGCACTGAGTTGACGGCATAACTGCCACCACCCAAGTCTTCCAATTCGAAGCCCATCTCGTTCATTTCGGGCAATATCTTTTCGAAGATAACCTTCTCCGACATCGGGAACTGAACCACTTCCGGGAAGAGGACCTTCTGAGAATGGAAGGTGCGATCCTTCAACTGGCGCAAATACTGCTCAAAGAGGATGCGCACATGGGCACGATGCTGGTCGATAATCATCAGACCCGATTTCACGGCGGTCATGATATACTTGCCCTTATACTGATAATGAGAAGGAGATTTCTCTGCAATGATACTGCTTGGCGATGTTCCTGCACCCGCTTCCTGATCCGGATTATCGAAGAGTTCCATCGTATGCTGCTGCTCATCCTGGTCTTTCAGCCCCTCGTAGAGCTGCTCCCAGTTCTGGTCAACCTCCGGTTTGGTGCTCAATGGTCCCGGAAAACCGGCACCCACAGGCTTGGCGTTGGAAGAAGAATGCACCTTGAAAGGATTGTAGCTAGGGTTCAGACTGATCTTCGGAGCCGGCGTCGATGCAGGAACTTCAGGATTATAAACAGGAATCTCCGGTTTATCCTCCGTATCGAAATCAATGGTAGGCACATCATTGAACATGCCAATGCTTTCCTTCACTGCCGCCGAGAGAATCTGCCAGATGGCCTGCTCGTTCTCAAACTTGATTTCGGTCTTGGTAGGATGAATGTTGACATCGATGTCTTTAGGATCCACCTCGAAATAGAGGAAGTACGGCACCTGCTCGCCCAGCGGTATCAGTCGGTCGTAAGCTGCCATTACCGCCTTGTTGAAATAAGGGTGCTTCATGTATCTTCCGTTGACAAAGAAGAACTGATGAACACCCTTCTTCCTTGCCGACTCAGGCTTGCCCACAAAGCCCCCCACCTTGCACATGGTGGTTTCCACATTCACAGGCAGCAGGTCATGATTGAACTTCTTGCCAAAGATATCCAGAATACGCTGGCGCAGATTCACCGCACGAAGATTGAACACCTCGGTGCCATTGCTGCGCAGGGTAAAGGTAATCTGAGGATTCACCAGGGCGATGCGCTCAAAGGCTGTCAGGATATTATTCAGTTCGGTGGCGTTCGACTTGAGGAACTTTCTTCGAGCCGGAACATTATAGAAGATGTTGCTCACCGAGAAGATGGTTCCCACGGCACAGGCACAAGGCTCCTGCCGTTCGTATCGGGATCCCGAGATGGCAACCAAAGTTCCAATCTCGTCACTATCCTGTCGGGTTTTCAGTTCCACCTGCGCCACTGCGGCGATAGAGGCGAGAGCCTCACCACGGAATCCCATGGTGCGGAGCGCAAAGAGATCATCTGCCTTGCGGATCTTCGAGGTGGAATGACGCTCGAAAGCCAATCGGGCATCGGTCTCCGACATTCCCTTGCCATCATCAATGACCTGGATATTGGTGCGACCGGCATCCACCACAGATACATGAATATTCCGGGCACCTGCATCCACAGCGTTCTCAACCAGCTCCTTGATTACGGAAGCTGGACGCTGTATCACCTCTCCTGCCGCTATCTGATTGGCAACAGAATCGGGTAAAAGTTGAATGACATCACTCATCGTCGTTTAGATTTTAAAATAAGAACTATACTATCGAACACCTGGCTTCTTCGTGAGCGTCTGAAGCGGAGCCTGATGGCGCTTGATTTCCTTCAGCTCGGAACCCTTCGCCTTGCCGCGCCATACAAAGATGTCGTTTTTATCCTTAGGACGGATATCTTCGAACCAGGCAAAATTAGGCAGTTTATATTTGGCTGGCGGAATCTGGGTCATCGGATACATCGTACTGGTAAACTTGTTGGTCCAAATCTTGTCCAGCTTGCGTGCCGCTCCCAGATACATACGCATGGTATCGGTCTCCAGATAATTGAGACCCACCAGCGAACTGTCCTTGTCGTTGGTCATGTAATACACGGTCTGCACATTACCGATGGCTTCCGACATCTTCATCTCGCCCTTGTCGAAATAAGACTTCATTTCGCTGGAGGTAATCTGGTTGAAGTGCTCCTTATCGGGCATCTGTTCGATGGAAAGCGCCTGACGCAGCACATGGGCAAAGCGGACGGTGGAATCAGCCATATATACCTTGATTTCCTCACCCAACAACTGGCGGTTGGTATTCCAGGTAATAGGATCCTTATACATCGTCATACAAGAGTCCTGGGAATTGAATACCAGGGAATCGCACACTGCCTGGATGTCGTTGCGGAAGGCACGCACATGAGGATAGGCATGCACCTTGCGGTAAACGGAATCGGTATTGATGTTGAAAGTGTAGATGCGCATCGTATCCGAATGCATCCACAAGGTATCTTTCTGCGAATAGTCGATAACAACAGGATTCTTGGTAGCGAATCCCTTACCGGTTTTCTCGTTATATCGGAGATAGTTGCATGTGAGCGAATTCTTGTTCTTCTTATCCACATACACCACATTGCCATAGCCCGTGCTCTCGCCATTCTTCACATAGTAAAGACTGTCACCGGTGATGGTCTTGTCCTTGTCCACCAGCGTAGATCGGCCAAAGAGCTTTGCCTTGTCGGTCCTGGTATCGTAATAACCGTCGTGGGTGTTCACCACGCTGGCACCCGAGATAATCCTAGATGGTCCCACCAGATGGGCAGTAGATGTAGGTACGTCATAATACAGGGTATCGGTGGTAATCACATCCTTGCCGCTGCGCAGCTTTACGTTGAAGACAAACTTTGCCTCTCGGGTCTCGGTGTGATACTCTCCCCAGTCGGAAACCAGCTTGTCCTTGCCGTCAATCAGCGTACCACCGTCGAAGAAGTTAGCCATGTTATACAGACGGTCGAAATCCAGACTGTCGGTAAGCAGCGTCTGTCGGCGATGGCGCAGCACCACGTTCTTGCGGGCATGCATCATCTGCATCATTCCGTCGTAATCGGCTCTTTCGCAGGTAAGCGAGAGAGTGTCTCCCTGGCGGTAATGCACATGACCGAATGCCTTCACCGAGTTGGAACCCTGATAGAAATAGGCACTGTCGCAGGTGAGGTGACCGCCCTGATGCATGAAGGAAACCTTGCCCTTCACAATCTGGGCATCCGGATTGTTGCCATACATGTCGTAGCGCAGCTCATCGGCATGGAGAAGATAGACTCTGTCTCCCTGAGGGCGCTTCTTGTGCTTCTTCTTAGGTGCCTGCATAGCTAGCACCAAAGAAAACCCAAATAGGCATAGAATCAATGCGAAAAAGATTCTATGCCCGTTCTTGATATTATTATAATGTCTGTTACTGATCATTTAACCCAACCTTGATATTCAAATTTGCAATCTTTGTAGCGGTCGTTCATGCGAACGTAGGTCCTCTTAATCTTGTCGACTACCCAATCATGCAAAGTCTTTTCTCTTTCCTTGGCAAGTACCACGTCCTTCATCACCTGGAAGTCCTCGGTGATGGTGGCTCTGTGACCATCTACACGGCTCACCAGCTTAATCAGGGCGCAAGTGGTCTTGCCCTTGCTGTTTACCATGGTGAAAGGTGCTGAAACCTGACCCACCTTCATGGTGTCTACCACGCGTGCCACCTCGGTAGGAAGATCCTTCATCTGGAACTTAGAGGTGCGGTCGGCAGAAGTGGCATTTGCCATCAGACCTTTGTTGTTTCGGGTATCCTTATCGTCAGACAAGGCGCCTGCTGCATCCTCGAAAGAGAATTTCTTGGCACGGATGTCGTTGCCGATGGAATCCAGACGACCGATTGACTTGTCGATAGCCTCCTGAGAAACCACTGGCTTCAGCAGGATGTGACGACACTTGATCTTGTCACCGCGCTTGTCGATGAGCTGGATGATATGATAACCGAACTCCGACTCCACAATCTTGGAAATCTTCTTCGGATCGGTCAGGTTGAATGCCACATTGGCAAACGCTGGGTCCAACATACCTCTACCGATATAATCCATCTCTCCACCCATGCGGGCAGAACCCGGGTCTTCACTATACAGACGAGCCAAGGTTGCGAAAGTGGTCTCACCCTTGTTCACACGGTCGGTGAAGTCACGCAACTGGTTCTTGACACGGTTGATTTCCTCCATAGGAATACGAGGCTGCATGGTGAGAATCTCCACCTCCACCTCGGTTGGCACGAAAGGAATGCTGTCGGCTGGCAAGTTGTTGAAATACTTGCGCACCTGGGCAGGCGAAACCTTGATATCCTTCACCAGTTCCTGCTTCATCTTCTGGATGAGCTGCTGGTTCTTGAAATCATCGTGCATCTGCTGGCGCATCTGGGTAACGCTCTGCTTGCGGTATTCCTCCAGTTTCTCACGCGAACCAATCATGGAAATCCAGTGATTGATCTGGTCGTCGATGCCCTGCATCACTTCCGATTCAGAAACCTCGATACTGTCGATGGCTGCCTGATGGAGGAAGAGTTTCTGCACGGCGAGCTGCTCCGGAATGGAACAGTCGGGGTCGCCAGCATATTTGATTCCTTCTGCTTCAGCCTGAAGTCGAGTCACCTCGACATCCGACTTCAGGATAGCCTCATCGCCAACAACCCAAATCACCTCGTCAACGACGCTGCCTGGGGCCACATTCTCCGAGTCACCCTTCGCTTCCTGCTGGCTCGAATCAGCTTCAGCTGCAGAAGCATGGCGGCTCATCCCCATACGTGAGGCGCTTGCACTCATGCCTATTACCAAGAGCAATGCCACAAACGCCAGACTCATTTTATATCCAGTATTCATTGATACGTCCGTTCTGATAAATATATATTAATGTTTGTTTACCGTAGCCAGCACCTCAGGGTCGACCACGAACTGATATTTCTTTCTCAAACCAGCCACCCAGTCTTTCTCCAACTGATCCTGATAGTCAGCAACAACCAGCGCCTTCACGTCGGTATATTCCTGAGGACCCTTTTTGAGAATCTTTCCGAAAGTGGCATCGATAGGATAATCCTTCACCTTCTCTACCTTGGCATTCTTCTTGAACACCACCGAGTCGATCAAGGCATTGTCTCCCTCCTTGAAGATACCTTTCTCCACGCGAATGCGCACCACCGAGTCGGCATTGAATGCATTGCGCAGCAACTCAGCCCATTCGCTGAAAGGTTTACCCTTCACACATTTCTTCACGGCTGCCACGTCAGCGGCATCCTTCACATGGTAAGCAATGCCCTTGAAACGAGGCTGCTCCCACTTGTATTTCTTCTTGTTCTTGGCAAAATAAGCAGCCAAAGCCTTTTCGTCTTTCGCAGCCTTTTCCCAAACCATGCGGTTGCTGATCTCATAGAGCATCAGTCCGTCGTGGTATTCCTGTACCAGATACTTCAGGTTGCTATCCTTGGCAGTCAACTCAGCAGTCTTCTTATCCAGAATTGTCTCGCGGTCGGTTCCCGCAGGCAATGTCTTCACGATAGAATCCAGCTTCTGGTCAACGATTCTTTCTCTGATTCCCCTTGCGTCGATGAAACGGAGAATATCGTTCTTCACCGAATCGTATGGGAAGAAGTCTTGCTTATCCTCCAACTTGATGATGTGATAGCCAAACTCCGACAATACAGGCTTGCTGATTTCTCCCTTCTTCATGGAGAATGCAGTTTCCTCGAAAGCCTTCACCGTCTGTCCCTTCGAAATCCATGAGATATCGCCACCTCTTACGGCAGAACCCTTATCATCTGAGTATTTCCTGGCCATCTCGGCAAAGTCAGCACCCTTCACCAACTTCTTTACCTTCTTGTTCTTTACCTTCTCGATAACATAACGGTCGGCAAGGGCATTATAGATAGAGTCAGCCTTCAGCTTCGCCTTCTCCTGTTCCTCGGCTGTAGCCTTCTGACCCAAACGTATCATGATGTGGGCTGGTCTAACCATACCGCCCGCCTTGGTGACACGTTCTCTGGTTTCATTATAAATCTTATGCGCTTCCGCAACGACATCTGCTTCATTGATCATCGTAGGACGAATCTGCTGGTCGCGATACTGCAGGAATTCCTTCTTGAAGGAACTGAGCGTATCGATGCGAGCCTCCTTAGCAGCCAACACCTTGAGCTTGTAGTTAACGAACAGATCGACATACTCATCAACAGATTTCTTGTCGATGACACCCTCGGAATTGTTTTTATTGTAAGAATATTCAAATTCGGAACGACTGACAGGCTGACCATTGATGGTCATGATAGTAGGGTCGTCGTTTTGAGCAAAAGCTATGCCCCCCGAAAGGAGCATAGCTGCGAAAAGCGCATAAAATTTCATTTTCTTCTATTCAAATAATTATTCAGGACGGCTGTAGTTAGGAGCCTCACTGGTGATAGTGATATCATGTGGATGGCTCTCCAATACACCGGCATTTGTAATACGAGTAAACTTAGCGTTGTGCAAGTTCTCAATGGTGAAAGCACCGCAATAACCCATACCTGAGCGCAAACCACCAATCAACTGGTAGATAACCTCCTGTACGGTTCCCTTGTAAGGTACACGACCTGCGATACCCTCTGGTACGAGTTTCTTCACGTCCTTGGTGTCGCTCTGGAAGTAACGGTCCTTAGAACCATTCTTCTGCTCCATAGCCTCCAATGAACCCATACCACGATAGCTCTTGAACTTACGGCCATTGAAGATGATAGTGTCGCCAGGACTCTCCTCGGTACCTGCTACCAATGAACCGATCATCACGCAGCTACCACCGGCAGCCAAAGCCTTCACGATATCACCAGAATAGCGCAAACCACCATCGGCAATCAATGGAACACCTGTGCCCTGCAATGCAGAGTAAACATCATAAACAGCACTCAACTGTGGTACACCCACACCGGCAACCACACGGGTAGTACAGATGGAACCAGGACCGATACCCACCTTTACACCATCAGCACCATTCTCTACCAGGAACTTGGCAGCCTCGCCGGTAGCCACATTACCAACCACAACATCTACCTGTGGGAAAACAGCCTTTACCTGCTTCAACTTCTCAATCACACCCTTAGAGTGACCATGAGCGGTATCGATGACGATGGCATCAGCACCAGCCTCAACCAAAGCCTTGGCACGATCCATGGTATCCACGGTAACGCCTACACCGGCTGCTACACGCAGACGACCCTTAGAGTCCTTGCAAGCCATTGGCTTGTCCTTAGCCTTGGTAATGTCCTTGTAAGTAATCAAACCTACCAGGTGGTTCTCGTTGTCAACTACAGGGAGCTTCTCAATCTTGTTCTCCTGCAGGATGGCAGCGGCAGCAATCAGGTCGGTCTGGATGTGAGTGGTAACCAAATTCTCGCTGGTCATCACCTCATCAATCTTCTTGTCCATGTGGCGCTCGAAGCGGAGGTCACGGTTGGTAACAATACCTACGAGATGGTTCTCATCATCCACCACTGGAATACCACCGATATGATAGTCGTGCATCATATCAAGGGCATCCTTCACTGTACTACCGCGACGGATAGTAACAGGGTCATAAATCATACCATTCTCAGCACGCTTCACGATGGCAACCTGACGAGCTTGCTCCTCGATGCTCATGTTCTTGTGGATAACACCAATACCACCTTCGCGGGCGATGGCAATCGC
>CAKQCH010000091.1:0-9738 GCA_934216735.1 uncultured Prevotella sp. | reverse complement strand
TGGCACAACGCTACCCTGAGCGAGAACGGACAGTTTATCTATGATAACTACTCTACTCCAACCGTGCCTCGCAAGATTGCCATCGTGAACACCGAAAACGGCAAGCGCACGGCTTACTTCACAGCCGAGAACCCATGGAAGGGCTACAACGTGCCGGAGTACAGCTGCGGTTCCATCAAGGCTGATGACGGAGAGACCGACCTCTACTGGAGAATGGTGAAGCCGGTGAACTTCGACCCAAACAAGAAGTATCCTACCATTATATATGTATATGGCGGTCCTCACGCCCACAACGTAGATGCCCGCTGGAACTACAGCAGCCGTGGCTGGGAAACCTACATGGCAGAGAAGGGCTATCTGCTCTTCATCCTCGACAACCGTGGCAGCGAGAACCGTGGCAAGGCTTTCGAGCAGGCTACCTTCCGCCAGTTGGGTCAGGTGGAGATGAAGGACCAGATGAAGGGTGTGGAATATCTGAAGAGTCTTCCTTACGTGGATGCCGACAAGATTGGCGTACACGGCTGGAGCTTCGGCGGATTCATGACCATCTCGCTGATGACCAACTATCCTGATGTGTTCAAGGTAGGCGTAGCCGGCGGTCCGGTTATCGACTGGCACTGGTACGAGGTGATGTATGGCGAGCGCTATATGGATACCCCACAGACCAACCCAGAGGGTTACAAGAAGACATCCCTGCTCTATCAGGCCAAGAACCTGAAGGGTAAGTTGCAGATTATCCAGGGCCTGAACGACGTGACCGTGGTGCCACAGCACTGCCTCACCTTCCTGAAGGCATGTATCGCAGCCGGTACCCAGCCCGACTTCTTCGTCTATCCTGGCGAGCCTCACAACATGAGAGGCCATCAGAGCACTCATCTGCATGAGCGCATCAGCAACTATTTCTTCGATTATTTGAAATAATAAACAATAACTTACAGCAAATGAAAATTTTATTGTTAGGAGGCGGTGGCCGCGAGCACGCCTTAGCATGGAAAATCGCTCAGAGCGACAAGTGTGAGAAACTCTTTATCGCTCCTGGTAATGCCGGTACACAGAATGTCGGCGAGAACGTTGATATCAAGGCCGACGACTTTGAGGCTCTCAAGAACTTCACAGTGGAGAACGGCGTTGATATGGTGGTAGTTGGTCCTGAAGACCCATTGGTAAAGGGTGTTTACGATGACTTCAAGAACGATCCTCGCACCCAGAGCGTCCCTGTAATCGGTCCATCAAAGGCTGGTGCCGTGTTGGAAGGCAGCAAGGACTTCGCCAAGCAGTTTATGAAGCGTCACAACATCCCTACTGCCCAGTATGAGACTTTCGACGGCGAGCACGTAGAGGAAGGTTTGAAGTTCCTGGAGACCCTGAAGGCTCCTTACGTACTGAAGGCAGACGGTTTGTGCGCCGGTAAGGGCGTTCTCATCCTCCCTACCCTGGAAGAGGCCAAGAAGGAGTTCAAGGAGATGCTGGGCGGTATGTTCGGCAACGCTTCTGCACGCGTAGTGATTGAGGAGTTCCTGAGCGGCATCGAGTGCTCTGTATTCGTATTGACCGACGGCAAGAACTACAAGATTCTGCCTGAGGCTAAGGATTACAAGCGCATCGGCGAGCACGATACCGGTTTGAACACCGGCGGTATGGGTAGTGTTACCCCTGTGCCATTCGCTACCAAGGAGTGGATGCAGAAGGTGGATGAGCGCATCATCCGTCCTACCGTTGAGGGTCTTGCCGAGGAGAACATCGACTACAAGGGCTTCATCTTCTTCGGATTGATCAACGTAGAGGGCGAGCCTATGGTGATTGAGTACAACTGCCGTATGGGTGACCCTGAGACTGAGAGTGTGATGCTCCGCCTGAAGAGCGACATCGTGGATCTCTTCGAGGGTGTAGCTGCCGGCGATCTGGACAAGCGCAGCATCGAGTTTGACGAGCGTGCTGCAGTCTGCGTAATGCTCGTAAGCGGCGGTTATCCAGAGGCTTACAAGAAGGGCTATCCTATCAAGGGTATCAACGACGTGGAAGGCTCTGTGGTATTCCACTCTGGCACAGCGATGAAGGATGGCGAGGTAGTAACCAATGGTGGTCGTGTCATCTGCGTAAGCAGCTATGGTAAGGACAAGGAAGAAGCCCTGAAGAAGAGCTTTGCCGAGGCACAGAAGATTCAGTTCACCGACAAGTACTTCCGTTCTGATATCGGACAGGATCTTTAAGATGAGTTAATAGTTAATAGTTTATAATTAATAGACATTCATGCATTCTTCGATTATTAATTGATTATTTTTAGGTATGCAAGTCCATTTATAACGGCGCAAGCCTCTATAAACTATTAACTATAAACTATAAACTAAATATAGATGTTAAGAAAGAAAACTTTTCAAAATAAAGTAGCGTCAAGCCGCTACGCTTTACCTATCACAGCAACCCTTGCCGCCTTGGTATGGGTTGCTGTAGGTTTTTTGGTATCCAATATCTGGGTACAGTTTGCCTTTACCATCATCTCTACCCTGCTGATGGTAGAGCTCAACAACCATAATTCCCTGATGCGAACCTACAGCCGCATGGTTTCGTGCAGTTTCCTGGTATTCATCACCATGACCAGTCTGCCTGCGCCATCGTTCAAGGCAAGCATCGTGACGATGTGCTTCATCGCCTTCTATCTCATCATCTGGAACGGTTATCAGGACAAGCAGTCGTCGGGCTGGACTTTCTATGCCTTCTTCTGCATCGGACTCGCCTCGATGGTCTTCATCCAGATAGGCTATTTCCTGCCTGTACTCTGGCTGATGATGATGGTATTCACCAATTCATTCAGCATCCGCAACTTCTTTGCATCTATCATCGGTGTGGTGATGCCCTACTGGTTCTCAGCGGGTTACTATGCATACACCGACAATATGCAGGGTCTGGCAAACCATTTTCTGGAGTTCGTGAACTACAAGGAACTGTTCGACTATTCGCAGGTTACCGACCATGAGGTAGTGAACCTGGTGTTCCTTACCATCCTGGGGGTCATCGGTTCCATCCACTTCCTGCACACGTCATACGCCGACAAGATTCGCACGAGAATGATCTACGACACCTTCACCATGGTGAACTTCGTGAGTCTGGCATTCATCATACTGCAGCCTCAGCATATCAAGGAGCTCGGCGGCATCATGATTGTGAATACAGCGCCACTCGTGGCTCACTTCATCACCTTCACCCGTGGTAAAATTACGAACATCATGTTTATCTCGATGCTGGTTATCGTGGTACTGATTTTATTATATAATATTTTCATCCCTGAAACGATATTGATGCAAGCGATGGAGGGAATGATTTCCAAGGGATAGATTTTTCAAGGCTATACCCATACGCAGCGTTTCAGTGCATTATGTCAGTTAAATAAATAATAACCAATGAGTTACATTATAGAATTTTTAATCAATTGGGGCTATTGGGGCATGTTTGTGTCCGCTTTTCTTGCCGGCAGTTTCTTCCCCTTCAGCAGTGAGGTGGTGATGTCGGGCTTGCAGGCGGCAGGACTCGACCCGATTCCACTAGTGATATATGGCAGCATAGGAAACGTGCTGGGCTCACTGTTTAATTATGGCGTGGGAAGACTCGGAAAGATGGAGTGGATAGAGAAATATCTGCATGTAAAGAAAGAGAAACTCGACCAGGCAGAAAGATTCATGGCGGGTCGTGGTGCCTGGATGGGCTTCTTCGCCTTCATCCCGATATTGGGAAGTGCCATCACCATCGTATTGGGGCTGACCAGAGCCAACATCATCATCTCTACCATCAGCATCACCATCGGAAAAGTGCTGAGATATGTTTTGCTGGTATATGGCCTGAGTTTCATCGTTTAAAACATAAAGAGATTTGAATATATGAAGAGATTTGAATATATGAAGAGGTTTCTATACCTTATTATATTAGGGGGAATATTTGGGGGATGTCTTGCCGGCTGCAAGGGCACGCCTCAGAAACAGGCTGAATCGGGGAATTCTGCCGGAACAGGCAAGCCTATGGTTACCGTGACCATCCCGCCCTACAAGTATTTCGTGGATAAGATTGCCGAAAACAAGGTGGATGTCAACGTGATGGTATCCAACGGCAACAACCCGGAGACTTACGAGCCATACGCCGAGCAGATGATGGAACTCTCGAAGAGTGCCCTCTATCTGAAGGTGGGCAGCATCGGTTTTGAACAGACCTGGATGAAGAAGCTGCAGGACAATGCTCCGGATATGAAGGTGATAGATACATCCGCAGGCATCAAGCCTGCCAAGACGCCGGGCGGCAACATCGACCCGCATGTCTGGATGAGTTGCCAGAATGCCCGCATCATCGCAAGCAACATCTTCAAGGCACTCTGCAATCTGGAACCGAAGAACAAGGCATTCTTTGAGAAGAACTATCTGTCGCTGCTGAAGATCATCGACAAGCGAGACAGCACCATCAGAAAGGGTTTCAAGGATCATCCCGAGATGGTTCGCAAGTTTGTGATCTATCACCCTATCCTCACCTACTTCGCCCGTGATTACCAGTTGGAGCAGCTTGCCATTGAGGAGGAAGGCAGGGAGCCGAGTGCTGCCCAGCTGAAGAGCCTCATAGAGAGAGCAAGAAAAGAAAAGATAAAATATTGCCTCATTCAAGCTGAATTTGCCAACCGCAACACCAATACTTTCATCAAGGAAAGCCAGGCCAAGCTAATGAATATCAACCCATTGCAGGGAGAATGGAGCTGGGCGATGCAGGAAGCGGCAGCCGCAGTGCAAGGCAAGGAAATTGTGGTTGGGAAGTAGACTCGCCAATATTTTATAAAAAGTATAAAGAACAATAACTAATCATAAAGTTCAATGTTCAAAGCTCAAAGTTCAAAGTTAATCGAAATCGAGCACCTATCCGCCGGATACGACGGAAAGCAGGTACTCAATGACATCAATCTCACCGTCTATCAGGACGATTATCTTGGCATCATCGGACCAAACGGTGGTGGCAAGACTACCCTCATGCGCCTCATACTGAGACTCATGAAACCCACGGAAGGCAATATCCGATATTATAAAGATGGGAAGGAAGTAAAGGAGATTTCGATGGGCTATCTCCCACAATACAACTCCCTCGACAAGCAATTCCCCATCTCCGTATACGAAGTAGTGCTCTCCGGCCTCAGCAAGACCAAGAGCCTCTTTTCCAGATATAGCCAAACGCAGCACCAGCAGGTGCTCGACACCCTGGAACGCATGCAGCTGATGGAGTTCAAAGACCGCCACATCGCTGCCCTGAGCGGCGGACAGCTGCAGCGAGTGCTCCTGGCACGCGCCATCGTATCCAAGCCCGATGTGGTAATCCTCGATGAACCCAACACCTACATCGACCGCCGATTCCAGAAGCAGATGTACGAAATGCTGGAGCAGATCAACAAGGAATGCGCCATCATCATCGTGAGCCACGATGTAGCCGAAGTGCTCAACAACGTGAAGCACATCGCCTGCGTAAACCATCACCTGCATTATCACGATACGGCGGATATGCCAAGAGAAAAACTGGAAGAACATTTCCTGAATGTTTAGAAGCTTATTTCCTAAATGTTTAGATAGATAATATAATAATGCCTAAAAAACAAGAAAGAACTTCTAGATTATCTCATCTTTTTAGTATCTTTGCAACGATTTATACACTGGAAATAAAGAAATATAATACATTAAAGTTAAAACAATAATGAAACAGTACAAATTGGTGGACAATATCTTCGGATGGGTCGCATTCATCATTGCGGCTTTCGTTTATTGTTCCACGATTGAGCCGACAGCCAGTTTCTGGGACTGTCCTGAGTTTATCACTACTGCTTATAAGCAGGAAATCGGTCACCCACCGGGGGCACCGTTCTTCATGCTCATGGGCAATTTCTTCACACACTTCGCCAGCGATGCCACTCAGGTGGCCAAGATGGTGAACACGATGAGCGCACTCCTTAGTGCCGTCTGCATCATGTTCCTCTTCTGGACAATTACCCACCTGGCACGCAAGCTCATCATCGGCGACTGGAAGGAAATGACCACCAGCAAGCTGATTGCCATCGAGGCATCAGGTATGGTGGGCGCACTCATCTACACCTTCAGCGATACCTTCTGGTTCTCGGCTGTAGAGGGTGAGGTTTACGCCTTCTCTTCTGCCTTCACCGCCGTGGTATTCTGGCTGATATTGAAGTGGGAAGACCACGCCGACGAACCTCATAGCGACCGATGGCTCGTGCTCATCGCCTATATGACCGGTTTGAGTATCGGTGTGCACTTGCTCAACCTGCTCTGTATCCCAGCCATCGTATTGGTTTACTACTACAAAAAGGTGCCTCATGCCAACCTCAAGGGCTCGCTCCTGGCGTTGGTTCTCTCCTTCCTGGTAGTGGTAGCCGTATTGTATGGTGTGGTTCCAGGCATCATCACCGTAGGTGGATGGTTCGAGCTGTTCTTCGTCAACGTGCTCGGTTGTCCATTCAACACCGGTGAAATCGTATATATCATCTGCCTCGTAGCCTCTGTTATCTGGGGCATCTACGAGACTTACAATGCTTCCGAGAAGAACGAGAAGAAGCAGAACATCGCCTTCGTTCTCGGTTTCGGTATGCTCGGTATTCCATTCTATGGATATGGCTGGACAGCCGTAGTCTGCGGCATCATCGTCCTCGCCGTTCTCTGGCTTGCCCTTACCTACAAGCGCAAGAAGGAAGTGGTAACAGGCGTTGACGAGGTGACTGGCATCGCCAAGAAGAAGATGCAGCGCGTGCCGCTGGTTACAGCCCGCATCAAGAACACAGCCTTGCTCTGCATGCTGATGCTCATGATCGGTTACTCAAGCTATGCGCTCATCGTAATCCGTTCATCTGCCAACCCTCCTATGGACCAGAACTCTCCTGAGGATATCTTTACCCTGGGCAGTTATCTGAGCCGTGACCAGTATGGCGACCGCCCACTGCTCTACGGTCAGGCATACACCTCTCAGGTAGCCCTCGAAGTGGATGGCAACATGTGCAAGCCTGTGATGCAGGAAGGTGCACCGGTTTACCAGCGCAAGGAGAAGGCTTCTGCCGACGAGAAGGACTCTTACTTCGTGGTAAGCCACAAGAACAAGTATATCTATGCACAGAATATGCTCTTCCCTCGTATGTACAGTTCGGCTCATGCCCAGGCATACGAAGACTGGATGGGCGGCGTGGATGGCACCGAGGTACCTTACGACCGCTGCGGAGAGAACATCATGGTGAAGATGCCTTCACAGATTGACAACATCCGCTTCTTCCTCTCCTATCAGTGCAATTTCATGTACTGGCGCTACTTTATGTGGAACTTTGCCGGACGTCAGAACGATATCCAGGGCAATGGTGAGCCAGAGCATGGCAACTGGATTTCCGGTTTCTCATTCATCGATGACCAGCTCTATGGCGACCAGAGCAAGTTGCCAGATGATCTGAAGGAGAACAAGGGTCACAACGTGTTCTACTGCATGCCGCTGATTCTCGGTTTGATCGGTCTCTTCTGGCAGGCTTGGTACACCCGCAAGCGCAAGGTAGTAAAGAACGGCGTGGAAACAGAGGAGGTTCTCCCTGTAGGTATCCAGCAGTTCTGGGTGGTATTCTTCCTGTTCTTCATGACGGGTCTTGCCATCGTTATCTATCTGAACCAGACTCCAATGCAGCCACGTGAGCGTGACTATGCCTACGCTGGTTCATTCTATGCATACGCTATCTGGTGCGGTCTTGGCGTAGTAGCCATCCTCGACATCCTGAAGCAGAAGATGAAGCTCAGCGGTACAGCTATTTCAGCCATCGTTGCCGTTATCACCCTCCTCGTGCCTATCCAGATGGCATCGCAGACTTGGGATGACCACGACCGCTCCGGCCGCTACACCTGCCGTGACTTCGGTCAGAACTACCTGATGTCACTCCAGGAGAAGAGCCATCCAATCATCTTTACCAATGGTGATAACGATACCTTCCCACTCTGGTACAATCAGGAGGTAGAGGGCGTTGGCACCGATGCACGTGTATGTAACCTGAGCTATCTGCAGACCGACTGGTACATCGACCAGATGATGCGTCCTGCCTACGACTCCCCATCCGTGCCTATCACCTGGCCACGTCTCGACTTCTGTTCAGGCACCAACGAGTATGTATCTGTTCAGCCTGAGGCTAAGCAGCAGATTCTGGAATTCTACAAGCAGGACCCAGAGAATGCCAAGAAGCAGTTTGGCAATGAGCCATTCGAGCTGAAGAACATTCTGAAATACTGGGTACGCAGCAAGAACCCTGATATGCACGTTATCCCAACAGATACCCTCTACGTCACCATCGACAAGGAGGCTGTGAAGAAGAGCGGCATGATGATGGCTTCGGATTCCATCCCAGACAAGATGGTGATCTCGCTTGCCGGCAAGAGCGCTCTCTACAAGGGCGACCTGATGATGCTCGAAATGCTGGCTCAGTGCAACTGGACCCGTCCACTCTACGTGGCTTTGACTGTGGGTCAGGAGAACTACATGAACCTTGGCGACAACTTCGTTCAGGAGGGTCTCGTCAACCGTATCACTCCGTTCACCACCAACAAGCCGGGAGCCAAGAACTTCGACACAGAGAAGACCTATCATAACATCATGACCAGATTCAAGTTCGGCAACCTGAAGCAGAAGGGCCTCTATCTCGACGAGACCACCATGCGCATGTGCTATACACATCGCCGTCTGCTCGCCCAGACAGCCCTGCAGCTCATCGCCGAAGGCAAGAAGCAGAAGGCTATCAACATCCTGAAGAAGGCTGATGTGGAGATTCCTGCATACAATGTGACGCTCGACTACATGAGCGGCGCTCTGGATATGGCTCGCGGCTGGCTGATGACCGGTCAGAAAGCAAAGGGTAAGGAGTATGTGGAGGCAGTTTGGAAGAACGCTTCACAGTATCTCAACTACTACCTGTCGTTGTCTAACGACCGCTTCCTGCAGAGTCAGAACGACTGCATCCGTCAGATCATGATCATGCAGAGCACCTGCGATGTGGCAGGCATGGTAAGTCCTCAGCTGGAGCAGAAGTATCAGAAGCAACTCAACAACCTCTATACTCTCTACCACGGCAGAGGCGGCAGAATGCCAGAAGGCAATCAGTAATCAGAATACAAGAGATGGCCTCGCGTCTTGCGAGGTCATCTTTTCATTATTTCATAAAAATCAATATTTCCCATGTTCATAGAGCAACCAGCCAAGTGGCTTAGATGGCTATATCCAAAGGCAATATGGCGAATGGACAAGAACGACCATTCGGTGTATCTCACGTTCGATGATGGTCCGATTCCCGAATCCACCCCATTCATCCTGGAAACCTTGAGAAAGTACAACATCAAGGCCACCTTCTTCATGGTGGGCGAAAACGTGCTGCGCAACCACGACCTCTACAACCAGATTGTGGCAGAGGGACATCAGATTGGCAACCACACCTTCAACCACATCGGTGCCTTCAAGCATCGTGTCATCTCCTACGTGCTCAATACCAACAAGGCGAACGACATCATCCACGCCCATCTCTTCCGTCCACCCCATGGATGGATGCGACAGAGTGAGTACTGGTGGCTGCATCGCACCTACAAGGTGATTATGTGGGATGTGGTGACCCGAGATTATTCCAAATGGATGACGGCAGAAGACGTGGTGAACAACGTGAAGAAGTATGCCCGCAACGGCAGCATCATCACCTTCCACGACTCA
>CAKQCH010000090.1:0-10047 GCA_934216735.1 uncultured Prevotella sp. | reverse complement strand
CCTTCGGTCATTCCACCAGCGGTTATTGAAAGTTGGCCCCCTTCGGGGACCGGAGGTTACTTGCGAAACTTGAATTACTAAATTCAAAATTATTCTAGAATGAGGTATAGCATAAGTCCATCACTCTGATTATCATTTTGCAAAGATACGAAAAATTATCGGATAGAAATCAAAAAAAGGAGGAAAACTTGCGCTTTCCTCCTTTTATCTGATGTTTTTGTTCTTTCAGGGCTTTCTTGAATCCCTTTTGAAAGATTTTCTTTCAGGGTTTCTTGAATCCCCTTTGAAAGATTTCTTCTTTACTTCTCGTTCTCAGGATCGTAGATAGAACGGGTCATTTCCTTGATGCTCAGCTCGGCCATAGCAATCCACTGGCTGCCGGAATAAGCTTCGTCAATCTGAAGCCAGAGATACTGGAACTCATCTGTTGTGCTGAACAGACCAGGAGATGTATATTCCGGAGCTGTGCCGCTTGGCAGCACATCGCTACCCAATTCACCAATCTTCCATGCTTCAGCAGCAGTAGGGGTGTCGCCCGCCTTGTTGCTTGCCAAGACGGTGATGTGCTTAGGGTTGTCGTTGTTGCCGTTGTTACGGCCCTTATACCAGAACGATACGCCCTTCACCTTCTTGCCCAGGTCTACACGGATGTAGTGAGGCCATGGAGTTGGAGCACTCCAGCTCATGTGGAAGTAGGTGCCGTTGTTGCCGTCGATGAGGGCTGCGATAGGACCCTCGGATGATTCCTGGTCGTCGGTCCAGAGCTGTGCTGCGGTCAGGCTGATAGGTCCCACCTCGTAGTCCTTGATGTCGGCAGGCACGTAGCCCGCCTTGGCATTCTTGGTGAAGAGCACCTTTTCGCCGCCGTCTCTGCTCACTGCCGTGAATGTGTAGGCGAGTTCGCCATACTTGGCAAAGAGTCCGTCGATCATGAGGGAATCGGCATAAGCGCTGGCGTTGAGCACGCGGTGACCCTTTGCAGGGTCATCGTAAGCCACCTTAATATAATAGTAGTCTGCGTTCTCTGGAGTAGTCCAGTGGAACACCACCTTGCCTGGCTGGTTGCTGTCGATGGTGACGGTCTGCTCTTCGATGTTCACTGCCGGTGCTGTCTTGTCATCGTCAGAGCATGCTGTCATCGTGCCGACAAGGGCCACAGCCGCAAGCATTTTTATGATATTCTTTTTCATCATTGTGTCTTTTTATTTGTTACAATGCTTAAAATTAATAACCCGGAGTCTGTACCACGTGGTCGTTTCGGTTGATGTCGGCTGATGGGATTGGCATCAGATAGTTCATCGGCGACTGGAACTTACGCTCGAATACTACTTCCTGAACCTCGCTGAAGTCGTTGATGTTTTCGGCATCAATGTTCAGACCCTTCACCTTCACGTTGAAGTACTTCTCGGCAAGCAGCCAGCGGCGCATATCCCAGAAGTTCTGGTTCTCGAGATAGAACTCGTTCATGCGCTCGTTGCGGATGATGTCGCGCAAGCCTTCCTTGGTGGTAGCCTTGGATGGGTCCTTGCCATACTGCTCGTAAGCTTCCTTTACGCCTGGTAATCCGGCACGGGTGCGCACCTTGTCAAGGTAGAGGCGGGCATTGGTCAGGTCGCCAGACTCGGCAAGACACTCGGCATAACCCAGGTAAAGCTCTGCCAGTCGGATGAGCGGCCAAGGGTTATTGGTGTATTCCCAACCGCTTTTGGACTTTGCCAGGTCTGGGTTCACAAACTTCTTGTTGAGGAAGCCGGTAGGCGAGTAGTTGCTGGTACGCTTTGAGTTGGCATCCACACCACGGCTGCAGTTTCCGCCGAGCACGAAGTCGCAGACAAGGCGACCGTGGGTGTTATCGGAAGTAAGCTTGTAGTTCTCGTCCTCGCTGTAGGCACCGTTGTTGGATGCACTCAGAATCTCGTAGTATCCATCCTGGAAGGCTACCCATGCATAGTAGCGAGGCTCGCGGTCGAGGTTGAACTTCTGGGTCTTGCGGCCTGGATATGCCTCATCCTTGTGGGCATCATCCACCTCTACTGGTTCCCAGCGGTTGGCATAGTCGAAGGTCTTGTCCTCATCGATAGGCAGACCGTTCTTGGTGTAGAAGCGGTTGAGCATGGCAATGGTAGGAGCCACGCCGTTCCAGGCACCGTCGCCACCATAGATATATGGCTCGCTCTTGTTCTGGATTCCGTAGTAACCCTCGCCACGGGAGTCTGCCCAGATTACCTCTGAGTTGGCTCCTGCCTGCTCATCCTCTGCCGAGTAGTCGGTGATGGTGTAGCGCAGGGCACGCACGTGTGGGTCGGCAGGATAGCCGTTATATTTGATCTTGCAGTCGCCACGGTCGTAGAGGTGGTAGCCTGCAGCTTCGGCAGCGGTGATGGCATCCTTGAAGGCTGCGGCAGCCTTGCTCCACTTGCTCTCATCGTAGGTAAGCGGCATGAGAGTCTTTCCCTCCTTGTCCTTGAAGTCGGAATAGAACTTGCTGTTGCCGTTGAACAATGGGGATGCGGCATAGAGCAGCATCTTTGCCTTCATCGCCTTGGCTGCTACGCTGGTGGCAAGACCGAACTCGTTGGCCTGTGAACCGGTGCGGGTAGCAGGCAGACCCTTGGCAGCCTCGTCAAACTTCTCGCAGATGAAGTTCACGCAGTCGTCGTAAGGCTCCTGACCCTGATAGTCGGATGGCAGAAGCATCGGGTCTGGTGTCTGGTGAACGAGGATGATAGGACCATAGCAGCGTGAAAGCAGGAAGTGGTAGTATCCGATGAGGAAGGTAACCTGTGCCTTGTAGTCCTCGCGGTCCTTATCAGCAAGTCCGTGGAAGTTGCCGGTCTTGTTCAGCTCGTCCTGGAACATGTAGCACTGGCGGATACCCTGATACAGGGTGTTCCAGTAGCTGATCACTGGGTTGGAGGCTGAATAGTTGCCTTTAGGGAATGCGGCGAATGTCTCATGCTCGAAGGCTGTAACCACCTCGTCTCCGGTAAGGAAGTCGAGCGATGTCGGTCCGGCGTTAGGGGTAGGCAAATATCCGTAGCAGGAGTACAGATAGTTGAGGGCTGCCTGGCGGTCCTTGGTCATGTCGGTGCCAGTGGTTGTCTCGGCAGGAATCACATCAAGATAGTCGCACGATGTCATCGTGAAACCCGCAGCGAGCAAGCAGCCTATGAATGCTTTATTGAGTATTTTCATATCTTCTTTAATTTAATGTGAGTTGAACACCTACGTTGATAGTCATCTGTGTCGGATACTTGGTGGTGTAGTTACCACCGCCCATCTCTGGATCCCACTCCTTGAAAGGTGAGATGGTGAGCAGGTTGGTTCCGTTGACATAGAATCGCATGTTCTTGAGCGTGTAACCGATTTCTGCGTTCTTCAGCTTCAGGAATCTACCGTTGCGCAACCAGTAGCTTGATGATACTGTGTTGTGGTTGTTGTAGTTGTCCGTGAGGCGTGGATACTTCGCATTCGGATCCTGGTTGTCCGGGCTCCAGTGGTCTTCGTCGATGAACTTCAGTACGCCACGGCGATAGGATGAACCGAATGGCTGGATATCGCTGAGCATCAGTGCTACGTTGCCGCGGCCCTGGAAGAATACGGAGAAGTCCCAGTTCTTGTAACCTACTGACGGACCGAAACCGTAGATAATCTTCGGAACGCTTACGCCCAATGGCACCTGGTCGTCGGCTGTGATGCGGCCATCATACTTGCCCTCGCGGTCTGGCTGGTCTACATACTTGATATCACCAGGAGCGATGGCGATGTTGCCGAGCGTAGAGGTAGGACTGTTGGCGATGTCTGCCCTGTCGATGTAGAGTCCGTCGGAAACGTAACCCCATACGGTGTTCACGTTCTTGCCCTGGCTCTTCATGGCATCGCGCTTGCCCGGAGCCTCATCGTATACGGAAATCTCGTTGTTGTTGTAGGTGAATGTGCCCTGGAACTGTACGGAGAGATCCTTGTTGATGCGCTTGCTGTAGTTCACTGCCAGGTCTACACCCTTGTTGATTACCTCGGCAAGGTTACCATAGATCTTGGTATTGGCGGTGCCCAGATAGTTTGGTATGGAGAGCTTCTGCTGGAAGATGTTGCTGCGGCGCTCGCGGAACCAGTCGACGGTGATGTCGAGGGCATTGAAGAGCTGCAGGTCGAAACCTACGTCGAGCTTATGGCCCACCTCCCATGATACGTTCTCGTTGCGCAGACGGTTCCATCCCGGACCGGAATAGTTTACATAGTTGCCTGGCAAACCGGTGGTGAACGAGCCGTTGCCGGTGAGCGATACGTCCTCACGATAGATGAAGCGCTCGTAACCATACTGGTCGTTACCTACGAGTCCGTAAGTACCACGAATCTTGAAGTTGGAAACGGTCTGCTTGATAGGCTCCCAGAACTTCTCCTCGCTGAGGTTGTAACCCAGACCCACTGATGGGAAGAAACCCCACTGGTGACCCTTGGCAAACTGCTCGGAACCGTTGTAACCTGCGTTGAACTCAATCAGGTAGCGGTGCTTGTAGTCGTATGTGGCACGTGCTGCGAAACCAATCTTGCGCTGTGGCAGAGACGAGAGCACATTATCTACAAAGATATTGGAGTTATACTGGTTGATGTTCCAGAGGAGCATACCCGTAACGGTGTGGTCGCCGAAGCTTCGGTTATAGTCGAAGTATGCCTGAGCATAGTAGCGGCGGTCGCCGGCATTCTGACCCGAGTTGCTGAGCACAGGCTTCGAAGGGTCGCCCTTAGGAGTCTGCACGTAGGTATAGGTGCCGTCTTCGTTCTGGGTATAGTTCTTCAGCTCGTAATGGTTGTAGTTGAGCGAGCGGAAGGTGGTACTCTTGGACCAGTTCTTGAACGAGAACATCAGGTGGAAGCCCAGACCCTTGGTAATGAAGTCGAGCTTCTGGTCGAAGTTCAGGTTGGCATTGATGGTACTTGCGAATGAATCCTGATATCCGCTCACGAGTCGTGCCATCGGGTTGGCGTTACCTCCGTTGGCAAGCTGTCGGTATCCCCAGTGAATCCACTCGTCGCCCTCATTGTTATATGAGATAGGGAAGAGCACTGGGTTGGCGTTCATCATCTGCGAATAGAGGTCGTTCAGAGAACGAGAGATGTCGTTGCTGCCTGCCAGCGGACCGTGCATGTTGTCGAGTCCGGCATAGAGGTGGAGCGAAATCTTCGACGACTTCGACATGTTGAAGTCGATGTTGTTCTGGAACGCATATCGCATGTAGTCGATATTGTTGTTGTAAGAATAGTATTCCTTACTGCGGTTGCGCAGCATACCGGTTTCATGGCTCACGTTGAGGTTCATGAAGTACACGATCTTGCTGGTACCACCACGCACGTTCATGTTCGCCTTCTGGTTGTATGAAGCCGACTTGAACATCTCCTTATACCAGTTGACATCTGGGAAAATCTCGCCGTTCACGTGATTGCGTGTGTTGGCAATCTGCTCTGCCGTGTAGAGGGTGTTACCCGTACCTTCGTTGGTAACAGCCTCGTTGAAGAGCTCCATGAATCGGGCACCGTCAACAAATTTAGGTTTGGATGTAGGCATGGTTACGTTGGCCTCAACGCGGAAGGAAATCTTCGGCTTGTCGAGGTCCTGACCACTCTTGGTGGTAATGATGAGCACACCATTGGCACCGCGCGAACCATACATGGCGGTGGCTGATGCGTCTTTCAGGATAGAGAAACTCTCGATAACGTCTGGGTCGAGGTGGTTGAGGTCGTCCTGCGAAATCTCCATACCATCCATGACGATGAGAGGCGACTTGGCACCACTGATGGTGGCGATACCACGGATGTAGAAGTCAGATCCGTTGGCACCTGGCTGACCGCTGCTCTGGGTAGCGATGACACCCGAGAGTCGTCCTGCGAAAGATGATGAAATACTAGCCGATGGCACACGCAGCGACTCTGGTCTTACCTGCTGCACGGAACCCACCACGGTTTCCTTCTTCTGGGTGGCACCGAAGGCAGTGACTACCACGTCGCCAAGGGTCTGTGAGTCTTCCTTGAGGTGAATGCTCAGCGGCTTGTTGCCGTTGAATCTCACTTCCTGGGTCTGGCAACCGATGTAAGAAACGACGATAACTCCACTTGTAGAATTCACGTCGAGAATGAAGTTACCATCCACATCGGTTACAGTACTTTGCTTCGAATTGTTCTTCAAAACAACCGTAGCACCAATAACAGGTTCACCTGCTTCGTCAAACACGGTACCAGTGATACGCTGGTGCTTTGCCTGCTGCGTAGCGTTGAAAACGCTTTCAGTCTTGGGTTTCAGGGAACCAGCAATGCCTGTACTTCCAACAAAGTTGTTGTCTGCTGCCAATGCTGACATTGGCAAAAGCATTGCTGCTCCAATCACACCCAGCTGCTTTCTTGCTTCTTTTTGCATAAGCTGATGTTAGATTAGAATGAATACTATTTAGATATATAATCTCTTTTCAGCTGCAAAAATAATAAAAAACTAATAAAAATATAAAATCTTTAACCTTTTTAACTATATATTTTTTTAAAATTATAATATTAGTATACAGAAATGACGATTTAGTCGATGATATGGTTGATTACGATACCTGCTATAGCCATTCCGAACGATGCTGTGATGTGGCAGAGCGAACCGTTGATCTGTGCCTTCGTTGAGCACCGTTCGTGTTCCACGAGTCGCTGGTCGCCCATGTTCTGCATCGGCTTTTCCTCGCTGTATACGCACATGAACTTGCGTCGAGGGAAGGTTTTGTTCTTCTTGAATCTCTTGCGCAGGCATCTTGCCAGCGGGTCACCATCCACCTTCCAGAATTCAGCCTTTCTGATCATGAAGGGGTCGCGGCGCAGGGCGGCACCCATGGATGATACGAAGGTGATGTGCTTGGGCAGGGCAGTGGCACGCAGGATGAGATCCGCCTTATCCTTCAGCGAGTCGATGGCATCGATGATGAAGTCGTATTCCTCCATGTGGAACTCGTCGGCTGTTTCTGCCTGATAGATTTTCTGATAGGCGGTGATGTTGGCATCGGGGTTGATTTCCAGCAGTCGGTTGCGCAGCGCATCTACCTTCACCTCGCCGATGGTTCGGCTTGTGGCCATCAGCTGGCGGTTGCAGTTGGTAACGCACACTCGGTCGCTATCTACGATGGTGATGTTGCGCACGCCGCTGCGCACCAGTCCCTCGGCGCACCATGATCCCACGCCTCCGACTCCGAAGATGAGCACGCGTGCGGATTGTATTTTTTCGAGATTATCTTTTCCCAGGAGCAGTTCCGTGCGGCACTGCATTCCCCCTTCCATTGTTGTTATTTTATTTTCCATTTATCCTTATGAATTAATTGTCTTATGAATATCCGGTTCTGCTGCCATCATTGGCTGATTTTCAGGCAGTACATACGGCTTGCTTCCTGCCATCATATTCTGTTTTGCCTCAATCTCCCCACGCAACCGTTCTTTCAGTTTCGTATTTCTCTTGCTCACCGTCAGATTCCTTATCGCATAGGCGAGGGCCTTGGGCTGACCTATCAGCACGCAGATTTTCTTGGCTCTCGTAATGCCCGTATAGATAAGGTTGCGCTGAAGCATCACGAAGTGGGTCATCAGCACGGGGATTACCACGATGGGGTATTCCGAACCCTGACTCTTGTGGATGGTGGTGGCGTATGCCAACGTCAATTCGTCCAGCTCCGTGGTCTCGTATTCTGCCAGATGATCCTCGAAACTAACCGTGATGGTGCGGTCTTCCATATTCACCTTCTCCACGGTTCCGATGTCGCCGTTGAATACGTTCTTGTCGTAATTATTCCTTATCTGCATCACCCGGTCGCCTAGTTTATAGGTGGTTCCGCCACGGCTGATGCCCAGCGTGGACGTGTTGATGGCCTGCTGCAGCATCTGGTTCAGATGGGCTGCACCCACCACGCTGCGCTGCATCGGCGTAAGCACCTGGATGTTGCTGAGCGGCTGACTGTAAGCCTTTGGCAGACGGTATTTTACGAGATTCACGATTTCCGCAGCCACCTGCTCCGGGTCTTCATTCTTGATGAAGAAAAAGTCAGTCTGCTTGCCGTTGCTCGTGTCAGGATAATATCCCTGGTTGATGGAGTGGGCACTCATCACGATTCGGCTCGACTGTGCCTGCCTGAAGATGCGGGTTAGGCGAACGACGGGAATCTTCTCGGAGTCGATGATGTCGCGCAATACGTTTCCGGCTCCCACACTCGGCAGCTGGTCGATGTCGCCCACCAGCACCAGTCGCATGTGCTTCGGAATCGCCTTCATCAGGTTGTACATCAGTATGATATCAATCATCGAACACTCATCCACGATCAGCGCATCGCCCTCCAGCGGGTTCTCCTCGTTTCGCTTGTATCCGTCTTGCGGATTGAATTCCAGCAGTCGGTGGATGGTCTTGGCTTCCATGCCCGTGGCCTCGCTCATTCGCTTGGAAGCTCTGCCCGTAGGCGCCGCCAGCAGAATCTTCATTCCTGCCGTTTTGTAAGCAGAAATGATACCTTGCGTGGTGGTGGTCTTTCCGGTGCCCGGACCTCCCGTGAGCACCATCACCTTGGATTTCACAGCCTGCTCTATGGCGGCAATCTGCACCTCGTCGTACTTGATGCCCGAATCCTTTTCCATCGCCTTGATATTGGCTTTCATATTGAAAAGGGTAGGGTCCTGATTGCTCATCAGTTCGAGCAGTTTCTTCGCCGTTCCCCGTTCTGAATAGTAGAAGGGTGGCAGATAGATGGCTTCGTTCTCGCGGATGAGATTTTCTGCCACGATCATCTCAGCGATGGCTTGCGTAATAGGCTCTTCATCAGCCTCCAGCAGCTTTTTGGCGGCATCTATCAGCTGCTCTTCTACGGCATATACATGGCCTTCGTTGGATAGCTCGTTCAGGGTGTAGCTGATGCCGCTCTTGCATCTTCTCGGGTCGTTCTTCCCGTATCCCATCTTGCTGGCGATGCTGTCGGCGGTCTTGAATCCGATGCCCCAGATGTCGTCGGCAAGGCGATAGGGGTTCTCCTTTACATTGTCGATGCTTTCCTTGCCATACTGGCGATAGATTTTGGCGGCGTAGGCGGTGCTCACGCCATACTGCTGCAGGAAGATCATCACGTTCTTGATGTCTTTCTGTTTCTCCCAACTGTCGCGAATTTTCTCAACTCGTTTCTTTCCGATTCCGGGCACTTCGTAGAGGCGCTCGATGTTATCTTCTATCACCTCGATGGTATCTGTTCCGAACATGGAAACGATGAGATGGGCATATTTGGGTCCGATGCCTTTCACCAGTCCGCTGCCCAGGTATTTCTCTATGCCGTAGGCCGTGGCAGGCATCACCTCTTCCCAGGTATCGCAGGCAAACTGCTGTCCGTATCGCTTGTCCATCTTCCATTCGCCATTGCACAGCAGTACTGCTCCCACTGGAACATCCAGCAGGTTTCCCACCAGGGTTACGAGGTCTGAAAACCCCTTCACCTTCACTTTCATCACGGAGTATCCGTTCTCCTGATTCTGGTAGGTAATCCTTTCTACTACGCAGCGTATCTTGATCATTGTGCTCTGATGATTTATAACTATATGAAAAAAGCGTCTCCAAAATGAATTGGAAACGCTTTTCTTAAGTGTACACCCTTAGGGATTCGAACCCTAGACCCACTGATTAAGAGTCAGTTGCTCTACCAACTGAGCTAAGGGTGCTACATTATTTTACATCAAAAATTTAATTTAAATGATTTAAAAATTTTGTGATTCCGCAAGGATTCAAACCTTGAACCTCTTGATCCGTAGTCAAGTGCTCTATTCAGTTGAGCTACGGAACCATTCTTTTAAGCTTTCATCAAGTTTGTACACCCTTAGGGATTCGAACCCTAGACCCACTGATTAAGAGTCAGTTGCTCTACCAACTGAGCTAAGGGTGCAACACTTGATTACCTAAAAGATAATCTCATTTCATCTTGAAGAAAGTGATTCCGCAAGGATTCAAACCTTGAACCTCTTGATCCGTAGTCAAGTGCTCTATTCAGTTGAGCTACGGAA
>CAKQCH010000089.1:0-10151 GCA_934216735.1 uncultured Prevotella sp. | reverse complement strand
TTGATATCTGTGTCAAGACCTACGCACAAGAAGCTCTTCTTGGCGAAAATCTGCTCTACAAGTTCTTTTCTGTTCATAATATGGTATTTACGATGATTCATCGCTCCGATTATCGGAACGATGAATAAGGGTTTTACAATTCTGTTTCTTTCAGCTTCTCAGCATTCTCTGCCACGGTCAAGGCATCAATCATGTCCTGGATGTTACCAGCCAGGAAACCATTGAGGTCGTGGGTGGTGTAACCGATACGGTGGTCGGTAACACGGCCCTGTGGGAAGTTGTAGGTACGAATCTTCGCACTGCGGTCGCCGGTAGAGACGAGGCTCTTACGGCGGCTGGCGATATCGTCAACATACTTCTGATGCTCACGGTCGTGGATGAAGGTATAGAGGCGGCTCAAGGCACGCTCCTTGTTCTTTGGCTGGTCACGGGTCTCGGTACACTCGATGAGGATTTCCTCTACCTCGCCTGTGTTAGGGTTCTTCCAAGGATAGCGGAGACGAACTCCAGACTCCACCTTGTTCACGTTCTGACCACCGGCACCTGAGCTTCGGAAGGTATCCCACTTGATATCGCCTTCGTTGATGTTCACCTCGAACTTATCTGCCTCTGGCAATACTGCCACGGTAGCGGCAGAGGTGTGCATACGGCCCTGAGTCTCAGTGGCAGGCACACGCTGAACACGGTGAACACCAGACTCATACTTCAATGTACCATAAACGTCTGTTCCGCTTACGGCGAAGTCGATTTCCTTATATCCACCCACAGCGCCCTCAGAGACAGATGTCACGCTGATGGTCCATCCCTTAGACTCGCAATATTTCTTATACATAGAGAAGAGGTCACCGGCGAAGAGGGCAGCCTCGTCGCCACCGGCACCGCCACGGATCTCCATCTGAACATTCTTGGCATCTTCTGGGTCCTTAGGAACCAGGGCAATCTTGATTTCCTCTTCAAGTTTAGGCTGCAATGCCTCGTTCTCGTTGAGTTCCTCGCGCGCCATCTCCTTCATTTCTGGGTCGCTTTCGTTGGCGAGGATATCCTTAGCCTCCTTGATGCTGTTCAGACAGTTGATGTATCGCTTGCGTGCGTCCATGATGTCGCCAAGGTCTTTCCACTCCTTGGTCAGCTTCACGTAGCGTGGCTGGTCGGCGATGACATCAGGGTCGGTAATGAGGGTGCTTACTTCCTCGTATCGGCTCTCTAAGCCTTCTAGCTTCTGTAATATGTTGTTATTATCCATTAATTTTTAATTCTATTTTTAGTATTCGAATGTTCCGAATTCGCTCTTGATGGTCAGGCTGCGCTTGCCTTCCTCGATGTGACCTACAATCTGGGCATCGATGTTGAAGCTCTTGCTGATGGCGATGACCTTCTCGGCTACCTCTGGGCGAACGTAGATCTCCATGCGGTGACCCATGTTGAATACCTGATACATCTCCTTCCAGTCGGTCTCTGAGCAGTCGTGGATCGCCTTGAAGAGTGGAGGTACTGGGAACATGTTATCCTTCACTACCTTGCAGTTCTCGCCTACGAAGTGCAGAACCTTGGTCTGGGCACCACCTGTGCAGTGAACCATACCGTGAACCTCTGGGCGAAGCTCATCCAGAATCTTCTTGATTACTGGGGCATAGGTGCGGGTAGGAGAGAGTACCAGCTCACCGGCGTTGATAGGAGAACCCTCAACCTCATCGGTCAACTTATACTTGCCACTGTAAACCAACTCTTCTGGCACGGCGTGGTCGTAGCTCTCAGGATAGTTCTCAGCGAGATACTTGGCGAATACATCGTGGCGGGCAGAAGTCAAACCGTTGCTACCCATACCGCCGTTGTACTTCTTCTCGTAAGTAGCCTGACCTGTAGAAGAAAGACCTACGATAACATCGCCTGGGCGGATGTTGGCATTGTCGATAACATCGCTGCGCTTCATGCGGCAGGTAACGGTAGAGTCAACGATGATGGTACGAACCAGGTCGCCTACATCGGCAGTCTCACCGCCTGTAGGATAGATGCCGATACCCATCTCGCGCATCTCGTGGAGCAGGTCGTCGGTACCGTTGATGATAGCCGAGATCACCTCGCCAGGGATGAGCATCTTGTTGCGGCCGATGGTAGAGCTAACGAGGATGTTGTCTACGGCACCCACGCAGAGCAGGTCGTCGGTATTCATCACGATAGCATCCTGGGCGATACCCTTCCATACAGAGAGGTCGCCCGTCTCCTTCCAGTACATGTAGGCCAAGCTTGACTTGGTACCTGCACCGTCGGCGTGCATAATGTTGCAATACTCTGGGTCACCGCCCAAGATATCAGGTATAATCTTGCAAAAAGCCTGTGGGAAGATACCCTTGTCGATGTTCTTGATGGCGTTGTGAACGTCTTCCTTTGCTGCGCTTACACCGCGCATCATATATCTATTGTTACTCATATCTAAATTGATCTCCAATTATGATTCTTATTATTTCCTTATCGTTCTTATAAATGTAGATGTTCAAGTTTTCTATGCTGAATCTGTTCTTGTAAATATCTACGTTTATAAAGTATTTATTTCTCTTCATGCCAGAAATCCCAGCTGGCAAATGCCTGGAGGAGCAGCATCTCCAAACCATTCTTTACTGTGGCTCCATGCTCTTTTCCCTTCTTCATGAAGAGGGTCTCGTCGGGATTATAGATGAGGTCGTAGAGCAGGGTGTGGGTATCCATCGCCTCGTATGGCAGCGGAGGGCACTCGTCTACATGAGGATACATGCCCACAGGAGTACAATTCACGATGACATTGTATTCCTTGATGACCTCAGGGGTGATTTTATCGTACTGGATAGTACCTGGACGCTCGTATCGACTCACGAACACCGTCTCCAGTCCGAGTGATTTCAGACCGTAGTTGATGGCTTTCGATGCACCGCCCGTGCCCAGGATGAGCGCCTTCTTGTGATAAGATTCGATGAAAGGCTCTATGCTCTGGGTGAATCCGATGACATCACTGTTGTATCCCTTGAGGATGGTTTCATCGCCTTTGTGCTCTATCTTCACCACGTTCACCGCTCCGATGGCATTAGCCTCCGGACTTACGGAATCAAGATAGCTGATCACCTTCTCCTTGTAGGGGATGGTTACGTTGAGACCTTTCAACTCGGGATTGGAGTCGAGTATCTCTGTAAGATCCCCGATGGTTGGTATCTCGAAGTTGATATATTCGGCATTGATGCCCTCGTTCTCAAACTTCTCGTTGAAGTAACTCTTTGAGAACGAATGTCCTAGGGGGTACCCTATGAGTCCATACTTATCCATAATATCTTTGTTTTATTTGGTTGCGAAATAAAGGGTGCAGATGCCGAAGGTGAGTCTTGTGAACTCTGCCTTTTCAAAACCTGCCTTCCTGAACACCTCCATCATCGTCTCTCCCTGCGGGAATGCCTCGATGGTCTTCGTGAGATAGCTGTAGGCGCTCTGGTCTTTCGATATCAGCTTGCCGTAGATGGGCAACACTGTATGTGAGTAGATGTGGAACAGCTGCTTCATCGGGAAACTGACGGGGGTGGTGAGCTCCACGATGCAGAGATGTCCGCCCTTTTTGAGTACTCGGCACATTTCCCGGAGTCCCTGGTCCAGGTTCTGGAAGTTGCGGATGCCGAAGGCGGCGGTCACGGCGTCGAAGGTGTTGTCTTCGTACGAGAGGTGGAGACAGTCTTCCTTGTCGAAGCGGATCACGTGGTCCAGTCCCAACTGCTTCACCTTCTGTCTTCCTATCTCCATCATGCCCTGCGAGATGTCGGCACCGATGAGTTTTTCGGGATGCAGCATCTGTGCGGATAGGATGGCGAAGTCGCCGGTTCCGGTGGCGATGTCGAGCATTGTCTTTGGAGAGAAGGGCGCAAGACGCCTGATTGCCTTCTTGCGCCATCCCTTATCGATATCCCACGAGAGTCGGTGGTTCAGGGTGTCGTAGGTAGGGGCGATGTTATCAAACATCTCCTCTACCAACTTTCCCTTTTCTCCTGTGCCCTCGTAGGGCTTAATCTGTTCTTGTCTATACATTATATATAGTTTACTTGTGTGCTGCAAGCCACTCGCTTACGTTCTTCTCGATGCGGGCAGCGATGTCGCCTTCCTCGGCAGCCTTGTCGAACTTCTCGCCTGTGATGTGCTCGTACAGCTCGATGTAGCGGTCTGATACGCTCTCTGCATACTCGTCGGTAATCTCAGGCATAGTCTGACCTGGCTCGTTCATGAAGTTGTGCTCGATGAGCCACTGGCGAACGAACTCCTTGGAAAGCTGGCGCTGAGGCTCACCCTTCTCAAACTTCTCCTCGTAACCGTCGGCATAGAAGTAGCGGCTAGAGTCTGGAGTATGGATCTCGTCGATGAGATAAACCTTGCCGTCGCGCTTGCCGAACTCGTACTTGGTATCTACGAGAATCAAGCCCTGCTTGGCAGCGATTTCCTGACCACGGGCGAAGATGCGGCGTGTGTAGTCTTCCATCACGGCGTAATCCTCTGCACTAACAATACCCTGGGCGATGATCTCTTCCTTAGAGATGTTCATGTCGTGACCCTCATCAGCCTTTGTGGTAGGGGTGATGATTGGCTCAGGGAAACGTTCGTTCTCGCGCATACCGTCTGGCAACTTCACACCGCAGATCTCGCGGCAGCCCTTCTGATAGTCGCGCCATGCACTACCGGTGAGGATAGAACGGATGATCATCTCCACACGGAAACCTTCGCACTTCAAACCTACGGTAACCATTGGGTCTGGAGTAGCCAACTTCCAGTTTGGACAGATGTCTGTGGTTGTGTCCAGAAACTTAGCTGCAATCTGGTTGAGCACCTGACCCTTGAATGGGATACCCTTAGGCAGAACAACGTCGAACGCTGAGATTCTGTCGGTAGCGACCATCACGAGGATGTCGTCGTTAATGTCATACACATCACGTACTTTACCGTGGTAAACACTCTTCTGTCCATCGAAATGGAAATCTGTCTTTGTTAATGCTTTCATTTTACTTTGAACTTTGAATTTTGAACTTTGAACTTTATGATATGCCTTGAGTAATCATTCTGTTCATTCTTAATTCTGATTATTTTGAATTATCTTTTTCTGCTTTCTGAGCTTCCCGTGCTTCCGCTCTCTCCTTGTCATACTTGTCGTATGCGTTGACGATGCGGGTTACGAGTTTGTGGCGCACGATGTCCTTCTGTCCCAGCTTCACTACTCCGATTCCTTCTACGCCTTCCAGGATCTTGAGCGCCTCTTTCAGTCCGCTTCGCTGTTCGCGAGGCAGGTCTATCTGGGTCAGGTCGCCGGTGATGATCATCTTGGTGTTCATGCCCATTCGGGTGAGGAACATGCGAATCTGCTGTGAGGTGGTGTTCTGCGCCTCGTCGAGGATGACGACGGCGTCGCTGAGTGTGCGTCCGCGCATGAAGGCGAGGGGCGCTATCTGGATGATGTGCTTTTCCATCATGTCCTGCAGTTTCACGGCAGGAATCATGTCTTCCAACGCATCATAGAGCGGTTGCAAGTAAGGGTCAATTTTATCTTTCATGTCGCCTGGCAGGAATCCGAGTTTCTCTCCGGCTTCCACGGCAGGGCGTGAGAGGATGATTTTCTTGATGGTCTTCTCCTTCAGGGCTTTCACGGCAAGGGCGATGCTGAGATAGGTCTTACCGGTTCCGGCAGGACCCACGGCAAATACCATGTCGTTCTTTTCGTAAGCCTCGATGAGTTGCTGCTGGTTTTCGCTGCGGCTCTTGATTGGTCGGCCGCTGATGCTGTAAACCAGTACTCCCTTCACGGAGTCAGCCTTGGTCTGTTTTCCTTTTACTATATCAAGAATATCTTCTTCGTTGAGCATGTTATATTTGGCTAAGTGCTTGCGCATCAGTTCGATGTCTTCTTCTGCCTTAGCCATTTCTTCCTCGTCGCCAAGCACACGAAGCACGTTGTCGCGTGCCACGATACGCAACTTAGGATACAGTGACTTAATCATCTGCAGGTGGGCATTGCCTACACCGTAGAACATCACTGGATCTACATCTTCGAGTATAATATGTTTCTCTATCAAAATCTTTATCTTTCTAAATGGTTTGCAACCTTAAATGTTCTAAATAATGTTATATAACGCTGCAAAATTACTACTTTTCCTTGAAATGAGCAAATATTTCGATAGATTTTGTTACCTTTGCAAGAAATTTTTAGATATGAAGATAAGTAAGAATAGATATTTGCAAGGTTTTGTAGTGGTTGTGCTGCTGCTGGCGCTGGTTCGCCTGGTGTTTCCAAGCGTGGCAGAGCCGAGATTGGCGAAGAATGAAAAGGGACAGGATTCGGCGGAAGTGGATTCCCTGAAAGGGATGAAGAAGGATGAACTCTCTGCTGCGCCTGATACGGCGATGGCGGGCATGGCTTCCATTTTCTTCGATAAGGATGGCAAGGAAGTGAAGCACCGCATTTTCTCGGTGCCTCATTTCGGCAATACTTTCCCTGACCAGCAGGATGTTCAGATTCTGGCTGCCAACCAGCATGGCGTGGCTCCGGTTCAGAATCGTGAGGAAGCGGAGCACAGCAAGGGCAAACTGGTGTATGTGGGCAGCAATCCGTTTTTTTATGTGGATAAGCTGAACAACAGTATTCCTTATCTGGTGCCTAAGGCATCGGTGTTGCTGCAGGATATAGGCAGGGCGTATTTCGATTCCCTGCAGATTAAGGGTATTCCGCTGCATAAGATCATCGTGACGAGCATCCTGCGCACCAAGGATGATGTGGCGAAACTCAGAACCCGTAATGGTAATGCCACCGAGAATTCGTGCCATCTTTATGGCACCACGTTCGATATCTGCTACAACAGATACAAGCAGATTCAGACCAAGGACCAGCCTCGCCGACAGGTTCAGAACGATACCTTGAAGTGGGTGTTCAGCGAGGTGTTGAGGGATTTCCGTGAGAAGAACCGCTGCTATATTAAATACGAGGTGCATCAGGGTTGCTTCCATATCACCGTGAGATAGATTTTTTTTATCTTCATCTATTTTCTTCATCGGATTTCGCAGAGTTAACGGAACATTCTTGCTTCACGGATTACGCACGGAATTTAAACGGATTTGGCCTTGCGGCCATTGGGCTAGCGCCGTAATGCCCCCGCTTTAGGGGGTATCGCCACGACCGTCAGGTCGAGTTTCCGTTTAAAATCCGTGCGTAATCCGAGAGAAGCGGTTAAGGTTCCGTTTATTCCGCGTAATCCGATGAATAATGATACACCCTCTTTTTTGAAGCAATCTTTAACTCTTTTCCTGAATCTTCAGAAGGTCAGCCTCTTCGCCTACCAGCCAGATGATATCGCCTTTTTTGAATACTCGGGTAGGCAGAACACGGGTCAGGTTCTCCCGGCCCTCTTCCAGTCCTACCACCATACAGTTGTATTTATCCCTTATTCCGCTTTCTATCAGCGTCTTTCCCAGAAATTCGCTGCCGCCGCTGATGATGAGCTGGCGCAGCTTCATCTCCCTCTTTTCTATATCCACATCCTCAGGAGCAAGCTCCGAGGTGAGTGCTTGGGCAAACTTGTGATTCTGGTCGTCGTTGCCGATAATCTGAAGCTTGTCGCCAGGGAAAATCACCGTGTCTCCGTTCGGAATGTTCAGGCGCTGCGAACCGCGGCGGATGCTGCTCATGTCGATGCCGAAACGCTCACGAAGATGAAGCTCCTTCAGCGTTTTGCCACACCAGGTGCTATCCTCCGGCACCTCAATCTCACTGATGTGGATATCTCTATCCAGCAAATGACCCGCATAGAGCGGACGCTTCTCGCCGTTCACCTGGGCGGCAATATCGCGCGAACGCAGGTTGTGGATAAAGAGGCGCTCCATCACGATGCTGCGCTTCTTGATGTGGCGCGATGCCACCATCAGCAGTACCACCACGGCTCCGATGCAGACGATGAGCGCATTGGTGAAGCGCGAGAGATAGTTGATGATGTAGAAGATGAACGCCAGGGCGATGATGTATCTCACCACGATGGTGAAGAGCAGCGGAACGCGGTTGATGCTGCTTTCCACCCACAGGCGCTTCCATTCCGGGCTGTGGTTCTTCTTCATCACGATGGCGCGCAGGAAAGGCGAAATCAGTACCACCGTGAGCAGACCCGTAAGGGCGTTGGCATACCAGTGTAACTGCCAGCCTGGCAGCAGATTGCGCATCAGCGGCAGCACGAAGGTGAACATCATGGCGATGGTTGCCGCCGAAAGGATGGAGTAGGCGATGGTGTTGATAGCCATCTGGCGGATGAGCGACTTCCACTTGCTCTGCTGCTGCGTAGAAGGGTGACTCATCGCAAAATGGTTCAGAATGTTGATGAACTTGCAGGGCAGATGCTTCTCCATCATCTGATAGGAAGGCAGAGCCAGGCGAATCATGTAGGGCGTAAGGAAGGTGGTTATCACGGATACCGCTACCACCACCGGATAGAGGAAGTTGCTGATAACTCCCAGCGACAGGCCCAGCGAAGCGATGATAAACGAGAACTCACCTATCTGAGCCATCGAAAAACCGCAGCGCATCGCCGACTTCAGCGATTCGCCGCCCAGCATGAATCCGAAGGTGCCGAATATAGCCTGTCCCACCAGGATGGTGCCCACCAGGGCGAGGATAGGAACGGCATATTCCACCAATATCTTGGGGTCTACCAGCATACCCACCGACACGAAGAAGATGGCGCCGAAGAGATTCTTCACCGGTTCTACCAGTTTGATAATCTTCTCAGCCTCAATGGTTTCGGCAAGGATGCTGCCCATGACGAAGGCTCCGAAGGCGCTGGAGAACCCCACCTTGGTGGATAATACCGCCATGCCGCAGCAGAGGCCCAGCGAAACGACGAGCAGGGTTTCGCCATTGATGAGCTTCCTCACCGACCGCAGGAAGAGCGGGATGGCGAAGATGCCCACGATGAACCAGAGTACCAGGAAGAAACCAATCCTCAATACCGAGGAAATCATCTGCTCGCCATCCGGATTACTGCCTCCGGCGATGGCCGAAAGCATCACCATCATTACGATGGCAAGGATATCTTCCAGGATGAGCACGCTCATCACCATGGAGGCAAACTTCTGCTGCCTGAGTCCCATGTCGTCGAACGCCTTATATATAATGGTGGTAGAGCTCATGGCGAGCATACCGCCCAGGAAGATGCAGTCCATCCGGTCCCATCCGAATCCGTGGCCCACGCTGATGCCCAGCATCATCATGCAGAAAACGATGACGATGCAGGCGATGACGGGCGAGGCACCCATCTTCACGATTTTCTTGAAGGAGAAATCCAATCCCAGCGAGAAGAGGGTGAAGATGACACCGATGTCTGCCCAGGTCTGGATATCCGTCTCGTCCATCACCGATACGGTGTAGGGCATGTGGGGCGACACGAGGAAGCCCGCCACGATGTAACCCAGCACCAGGGGCTGCTTCAGCCGCTTGAAGATGAGGGTAACAACGCCAGCCACCATCAGGATGAGGGCGAGGTCTTTTACTAAAAATGGAATTTCTGCCATTAGTTATAATTTATAGTTTATAATTTTAATTTATAGTTTATAGCGGCTTCGCCGTATAGACAAACTAGCTTAAAGTAGAGGGAAGCTGATAAAAATAATAGTTTATAGTAGATAAGTATCCTGCCTGGCAGCACGGATGCCCTATAAACTATAAACTATTAACTATAAATTAATCATTAAATTCTTCTGTAATTTCCGCAATCTTCACGATGGTATCCACCACCTTCTGCATCACCTGGATGCTCACGAACTCGTGAGGACCATGGAAGTTGACGCCGCCGGCGAAGATGTTTGGACAAGGCAGACCCTTGAAACTGAGCTGCGCTCCGTCGGTACCGCCACGGATAGGCTCCACGCGTGGAGGAACACCGCTCTCCTGCATCGCACGCAGCACGATATCAATCACGTGCATGTTAGGATCAATCTTCTCCTTCATGTTGTAATACTGGTCCTGGATGGCCACGCTCACCGTGCCCTCGCCGTATTTCTCGTTCATCTTCTTCACGCAGTCCTCGATGAAGTCCTTGCGGTCTTCAAACTTCTCTCTGTCGTGGTCGCGGATGATATAGCTCAGCTTTGCCTCCTCGCAGCGGCTCTCGATGCCGATCAGG
>CAKQCH010000088.1:0-10309 GCA_934216735.1 uncultured Prevotella sp. | reverse complement strand
TCCTCATCAAAGAACTTCTCTACTGCATACTGGTCGGTCAAGTCGAGTTCTTTGTGAGAACGACCCACCAGATTGTTATAGCCTCTCTTCTTGAGGTTATTCCAGATAGCAGAACCCACGAGTCCGTGGTGTCCTGCTATATAAATCTTAGAATCTTTTGATAACATTGATTATTATTGTAAACTATCAACCGTTAACTATCAACTGTTAACTATTACTTAACAATACCCTTTTCCAAGTATTCCACGAGGTTGCAGCGAACCTTCTCGCCGGCATCCTCAGCAGCCACCTTAGCCATATCACTCTCAACCATGATCTTGACGAGATCCTCGAAAGATGTGGTGTTAGGATTCCAGCCAAGCTTAGCCTTAGCCTTTGTTGGGTCACCCCAGAGGTTCACCACGTCGGTAGGACGGTAGAAGTCAGGAGAAACCTCAACAAGTGTCTTGCCGATAAGTTCCTCAGGACCCTCAACGCAGATACCCTTCTCGTTCTCTTCCTTGCCTTCCCACTTCAGCTCGATGCCTACATAGTGGAAAGCCAACTGAGCGAACTCACGAACTGAGTGCTGCTTACCTGTTGCGATAACGAAATCCTCTGGCTTCTCAGCCTGGAGAATCAACCACATGCACTCTACATAATCTTTGGCATAACCCCAGTCGCGGAGTGAATCCAGGTTACCCAGATAGAGCTTGCTCTGCTTACCCTGCTTGATGCGTGCCGCAGCCAATGTAATCTTACGGGTAACGAATGTCTCACCACGGCGCTCGCTCTCGTGATTGAAGAGGATACCAGAGCAGCAGAACATGTTGTATGCCTCGCGGTACTCCTTGACAATCCAGAAACCATACTGCTTGGCAACAGCGTATGGAGAATAAGGGTGGAATGGAGTGTTCTCGTTCTGAGGAACCTCTTCTACCTTGCCGTAAAGTTCAGAAGTTGAAGCCTGATACATGCGGCAAGTCTTTTCCAAACCGCACTGGCGGATAGCCTCCAGAATACGGAGCACACCGGTGGCGTCAACATCGGCAGTAAACTCAGGAGAGTCGAAGCTCACCTGTACGTGGCTCTGCGCTGCAAGATTATAAACTTCTGTTGGCTTCACCTTGTTCATTACCTGGATGATACTCATAGAGTCACCGAGGTCGGCATAGTGAAGGTGGAAGTTTGGAGTACCCTCCAAGTGAGCAATACGCTCGCGATAGTCTGTTGAAGAACGACGGATTGTTCCGTGAACATCATAACCCTTACTCAACAACAACTCTGCCAAATAAGAGCCATCCTGACCTGTAATACCTGTGATTAAAGCTACTTTTCTATTTTCCATTTATTACTAAATATATGATAAATTAATAATTTATTCAGTATCATATTACCTCAATCTTTTTACATGAATGATGTAGCCATCTATTCACTCTTATATAAAAGATGTGTATACGTAAGTGCAAAAGTACTACTTTTTTCTCGAACCATCAAACTTTTAACCATTTATTTGCCGATTAGTATGATTTTTGAATGATTTGAAAACAAATTGGTACAATAATATTGATTCAGAGTGTATGATCAGCCCATTTCGACCTGCTCGTTCAGAATAGCCTGTTCCAATCAACTTGTTTCGATTTGCGTTTCCGGCCAGTTCACGAGATAAAGCATCTCCGTGGCACGGGTGAAAGCAGTATAGAGCCAGTGGATGTAATCGGGCGTAAGCATATCATCCGTCATATAGCCCTGGTCCACATAAACATGTGCCCACTGTCCACCCTGCGCCTTATGACAGGTGACGGCATAGGCAAACTTCACCTGCAAGGCGTTGTAGAACTGGTCCTGCCTGATTGCCTTCATTCGGTCTGCCTTGAGCGGAACATCCTGATAATCCTCTTCTATCTGATGGAATAGCTGTTCCTGCTGCTCGTGGGTCAAGGCAGGTGCCTCGCTCGTCAGGGTATCCAGCAGCACGGTAGCCTCTAGCTCATAGTTGCCGTAATCAGGAAACTGAAGCAGAAGGGTGGCAAAGCGGAAGCCATAGAGGTCGATGCGGCGGCGCACCTTCAGCACCTTCGCCCTGTCACCATTCGCCAGAAAAGCAGGAATATCGTTACTTGGAACTTTGAGATTTGAACTTTGAACTTTATGATTAGCTAAGCAATTGAATTCTTCACTCTTCACTCTTCGTTCTTCACTTAACTTCTTCCTCTCTTCCTCCATCCAATAATAATTGTTCTTCACAATCATAAGTATGTCGCCCTGCGAGAGTTCCTCTTCCCTATCAAGCACCATATTTCGGATACCCTGGTTGAAGATGTTTGCACGCTTGTTGCTGCGGGTCACCACGATGGTATCATCCAATCCCACATGATGATAGCTGTCGGCAAGTGCCTCTATCAGTTCAGCACCCGGCATCTGTCTTATATCCGAAAAGCCCGTAAAGCGAATCTTCGGGAGTTGGGTGATGTCGTCATGGGTTATCATCTGACGAATCATCGTGGCATTATAAAGAATGCCCGACTGCTCGCTCTGACGAAGCACCTCATTCAGATCGCACTCATAAACCGTCAATCCATATCCCTGCAGCATGGCAGCATTGAGGGCCGGCGATTCCTCTTCGCCAACAGGAGGCAACTGCGCCTTATCGCCGATAAGCATCAGGCGGTCGTTTCTGCCCTGATACACAAAATGTACCAGGTCATCCAACAGGCATCCGCTGCCGAAGTTCATGCCACCCAATCCCATATTGGCAACCATCGAAGCCTCATCCACCATAAAGAGCGTATCGGTAAAGAGATTGTCGTTGAGATTGAACTGACCATCTACCCCGGAAAACGACTTTTCGCGATAGATGCGTCGATGGATGGTATAAGCCGGCGTTCCACTGTTCAGCGAAAACACCTTAGCCGCCCTGCCCGTTGGAGCCAGGAGCATCACCTTCTGCCGGATGGCCTGCAAGGTGCGGACGATGGCACCCGAAAGCGAAGTTTTACCCGTACCCGCACTACCCCGGAGAATCATCACCACCTGCGGGTTTCTATCGGTAAGGAAGCGTGCAAACACATCTAGTGCATTCGCCTGTTCCCGGGTTGGCGGAAAGCCAAATTGCTGCAATATCTTATATTTTAACTCATCAACTACCATCAAAATTTCTTTTTATAATTAATAATTAATAATTTCAACGCCATTTATTTTGTATTGTCTGTATTTTGGCGTATCTTTGTACCCTAGTTAGGCATCGCCACTGTTCAAGAGACGAAAGCCGATGCAAAAGTAATAATACTTTTTGAAATGAGAATGAAATTAAGGAAAATAAACAATAATGTTATCCTGGGAGCATGCGTAGTCGTCATGATGCTGCTCTGCGTGCTCAGCATAAGCCAGCCCATCCGCTTCCAGAAATCGATGGATAGCAGAGAGGCTGAGGTGAAGGAGAAACTGATGCAGATTCGCTCTGCCGAGGAGAAATACAAGGCAAAACATGGGGTATATACGGGCGATTTCGCTACCCTCATCAAGGGAAAGTATCTGAAGGCAGACGACGCAATCATCCCTTACTCCGATGGCAAGAAATTCTCGCTCGCTGCCGCCACCATCGTGGGGAAAAGCGGAAAGCAGATACCACTGATGGAATGCAGCGCCGCCTACGAAGACTACCTGGATGGGCTCGACGAGGAGGCCATCATGAATGTGACGGAAGAAGCCAACTATGCAGGCCGCTTTCCCGGACTGAAGATTGGCGACATCACAAAAGACAACGACAACGCAGGAAACTGGTAAGGAAAACAACCCAGGCAACTGATTAAAAACAAGATTAGAATGCAGATAACTGGTAATAGAACACAACAAGCACGACTCACCATCAGAGTGAGCAAGAATACACTCAGCTTTTCGGTTGTTGACCGGGAGGCCGAGCATCAGTTGATATACGAGCCTTACACCGTGAAGAGCGGCGTATCAATAGCTGCCAACTTGCGCCAGGCATTCAGCGAGAGCGATCTGCTGCAACGTGGATACACCAAGGTGCGCGTGTATATCGACTCCCCTATTCTGCTGGTACCCATCGAGGAGTTTCACGAGGAAGACCTCCCCGTGCTCTATCAGCATGCCTTCACAGGGCATAATGGTGATGTGATTCTGCACAAGGTACAGCCCAACCTGAATGTGGTGGCGGTATTCCCTATCAACAAGGACCTGAAGATGGTGGTGGAGGATAATTTCAAGGATGTGCGCTTCACCCCTATCATGCAACCGATTTGGAACTATCTGCACCAGCGCAGTTTCACCGGCATCCATCGCAAGCTCTACGCCTACTTCCATGATAAGAAAGTAGATATCTTCTGCTACGAGAAGAACCGCTTCAAGTTCTTCAATTCATTCAAGGCAGACCACGCCAAGGATGCCCTCTACTTCATCCTCTACGTATGGAAGCAGGTGGGCATGGACCAGGTGCAGGACGAGCTGCATGTGGCAGGCGATGTGCCAGACAAGGACTGGTTCCTCTATAATGCAAAGATATATATCAAGAAGACCTTCCTCTTGAATCCGAGTGCCGAGTTCAATCGTGCCCCTATCACGGAAATCAAAGGAATGCCGTTCGACTTGGTAACGCTCTATTTAAGCAAGTAAAAAGAGTTTAGTAAAATAATTTAAAGTTCAAAGTAAATTATGAGAATCATAACAGGACAATATAAGGGTCGCCATTTCGACATTCCCCGTTCGTTTAAGGCGCGACCAACCACCGATTTCGCAAAGGAGAACATCTTTAATGTTTTGCAGAATTACATAGACTTCGAGGATATTACAGCCCTCGACCTCTTTGCCGGCACAGGCAGCATCTCTCTGGAACTGGTTTCCCGTGGCTGCCAGCGTGTCATCAGCGTAGAAGCTGACCGCGACCATGCCAACTTTATCAGAGAGTGCTTCAAGAAACTGGGCGAAGACAAGGATCTTCTGATTCGTGGCGATGTGTTCCGCTTCCTGAGAACCTGCAAGCAGAAGTTTGATTTCATCTTTGCCGATCCACCTTACGCTCTGGAGAAACTCCCAGAGATTCCAGACCTCGTATTGAATGGTGACCTTCTGAACGAAGATGGCATCTTCGTTTTCGAACATGGCAAGAATTATGATTTCTCCGAGCATCCAAGATTCCTGGAACATAGAAGTTACGGAAGCGTAAACTTCTCGATATTCAGATAAAAGCAAATTTTAGGCACGGATTACACCTAATAAAAATCCGTGCCTAATCACAGCAGCGGCGAAAGCAATCTTACGATACTCTCGAACAGGCGCTTCATGAATGGGCGCTTCACGAAATACGCCACATCATCCACCAGGATACTCTTGGCCTCATCCTTGAGATAAATCGTCTTGATGCGCTGCGCCATCTCCTCATCATAGAAGAAGGCATTCGCCTCGAAATTATTCTCGAAACTACGGAAATCCACATTCGTGCTGCCCACCGTGCAGAGATTGTCATCACTTACCAGCAACTTGCTGTGGTTGAAGCCACCCATATAAAGATAAACCTTCACGCCGGCCTCAATCGCCTCCATCAGATAAGAGCGGGAAGCCCATTCCACCGTCCTGGCATCCGCATGACGGGGCACCATCAGGCGAATATCCACTCCGGCAAGTGCCGCCGTGCGCATCGCAAAGAGCACAGGCTCCGTAGGCAGGAAATAAGGAGTCTCCATATACACATACTTCTGCGCCTGGAGCAGGATGCGAACATAGCCCTGCATGATATCAGGCCAAGGCATAATCGGACTGCTCGTCACTATCTGTACCAGACAATTGTTGTTGATATGGATATCCACCGGCGGATAGTACTTACGACTGCTTACCAATGTTCTATCTACAAAATACCAATCTATCAGAAAAGCACGCTGAATGGCATAGACACCACCGCCTTCTATCCTGAGATGGGTATCCCGCCAAGGTCGCTTCCCCGTTCCCTTCACGTATCTCAAGGCGATATTCATGCCGCCGATGAAACCCACCTTCCCATCTATCACGCATAGTTTGCGGTGGTTGCGGTAGTTCACCTTACTGGTAAATGCCGGAAATCTAACCGGCATAAAGGCATGAACATCAATGCCCGCATCACGCATCCGCTCGAAGAAAGCATCCTTCACCTTCCAGCAGCCCACATCATCATAGATGAGTCGCACTTCCACTCCCTGCTCAGCCTTGTCTATCAGGGCATCGGCTACAAGATTTCCCAAGGCATCATCTTCCATGATATACGTATCGAGATGAATATGATGCTTTGCCTGACCTATATTATATAATAAGGTGAGGATGAAATCGTAGCCGCTGGTAAAAATATCCACCTTGTTGTCCTTGAAGGGAAAAGCCCAGTTCTGGTTGGTGAAGAGATTCACCAGCGGCTTGTTGCTGGCAGGCAGATGGAGATTCTCCTGCTCGGCAAACTCCAGCATGGAACGCTTGGTGAGCTGGTCCATGCTTCGGTCGCTGATGAGCCGTTCCTTACGGGTGTTCTGTCCGAAGAAAATGTAGAAGATGATTCCAACGAAAGGCATGAACGAGAGCACAAGAATCCATGCCATCGTCTTAGCCGGCTGCCGATTGTCCATCAAGACGGTGATGATAGCAGGTATCATAATCGCTATATAAAGCAACAGATAAATCCAATGAAAATATATCATACCTTTCGTTTTTTAATCTAATTAAACACTGAGTTGGTCTGACTTGCCAGGAGGGTATTCATCTTCTTGAGTTTCATGAACTCCTCAAGCAGTTCCCTGTTGGTAGGATTCCTGGCAAACTCCTGCTGCACCTCGATGATTCGCTGGGCGATGTAATGGGTGCGGAAACTGAGCAGATCCTTGAGCACCAGCTGGCGCAGTTTCTCCTGACTCATCTTGAGCTGAAGACTCACCGTAGAAACCTCCTGGTCGCCGGTAGGCAAACCGGCGATGCGACTGATTTCCGGGTTCGGATGATTGGCGAAATAGGTTTCTGCCACAAATCCATCTTCCTCCACATGCTCCACAGCTTCCTGCAATATCTGATTGTAGAGTTCATTATGAAACTTGAAATCATCGCCAGCCAAATCAAGACTGATGTATTGCGCCACCGGCAACTCCACATTATTGCCATCCACATCCTGCACTACGATAGTCTTGTCACCATGATGAATGACCACCTGAACCAGCAGGGTTTCCACTTCCAGGAGTTTATCCAGCGGTGTGGTTCCCTGAAGCGCCTGCTGCATGCCCTGCTGAGGCAATGTGGCTTTCGGGTCACGAAGACCAGCCGCCCTGCGCTCAGCCTTCACCTGCTCGCTCATGCCATTGCGCACAAAGTTATTGAGGGCATTTACGATGATGGCTTCGTTCACGCCGAGCCGATGGGCACAGTCGGTGATGTAAGAGGCTCTGGTAATCTGATTCTTGATTTTCGAGATGCTCTCCACGATACTGTTGATAGCCTGACTTCGCTTCACGGGGTCGGTGACCCCACGCAGCATCAAATCGGTCTTAAACTGAATGAAGTCTACCTGATGATCCTCAATATATTTTCTGAAGTCCGCCGCCGTATGGTTGCGGGCAAAGCTATCCGGGTCATTGCCATCCGGCAGGAAGAGCACCTTTACGTTCATCTCCTCTTCCAGCAGCATATCGGTTCCTCTCAATGCAGCGTGCACACCGGCATCGTCGCCATCATAAAGGAGCACGATGTTGCTGGTGAATCGATGAAGCAATCGAATCTGGTGGATGCTCAGGGCAGTACCCGAGTTTGCCACCACATTCTCGATGCCACACTGGTGCATGGAAATCACATCGGTGTATCCCTCCACCATGTATACGCAGTCTTCCTTGGCTATCGCCTTCTTGGCCTGATAAAGGCCATAGAGTTCTCTTTCCTTGTGGTAAATCTCGCTATCTGGCGAGTTGACGTATTTCTGGCTCACGCCCTTGGTACGGGTATCGAGCACTCGTCCACCAAAAGCCACCACCTTGCCACTCACACTGAGCCACGGGAAAATGGCACGCCCCGAGAATCTATCCAGATACTTATCCTGCCCGCTCTTGTTGTTCTCCTCGTCCTTATCCACCTTGAAGCAAAGACCGGTGCTCACCAGGTACTTCGGATTGTATCCCTTCTTCACAGCCTCATCATAAAGGGCTGTGCGCTGAGGAAGTGCGAATCCCAACTGGAACTTCCGGATGATATCGTCGCGGAAACCACGACTGCGGAAATACTGCATACCGATGGCACGTCCGTCCACATCATTCTGAAGAATGTCCTGGAAATACTTCGCAGCCCAGTCGTTGACGATGAACATGGATTCCCGTTCACTCTCACGCTGCTTCTCCTCGCTGGTCATCTCCCGCTCCTGAATCTCGATGTTATACTTCTTGGCAAGCCAGCGAAGGGCATCGGGATAGGTCATCTGCTCCAGCTCCATCAGGAAGTTGACGGCATTTCCGCCCTTGCCGCAAGTAAAGCAATGGCAGATGCCTCGGGTTGGAGAAACGGAGAAAGATGGATGGGAATCGTTATGGAAAGGACAGAGTCCGACATAGTTGATGCCTCGCTTCTTGAGCGTGACAAACTCAGACACCACCTCTTCTATCTTGGTGGAGTCCATAATACGGGCTATGGTCGGTTTGTCTATCATGTTTCTATTCCTATATTTATATTTCTATTTTTTATCCTATTATTAATGTGCAAAGGTACTATTTTTCTGTGAAAACACAAAAAGAAACAACAAGAAACATGAAAATGAAACAAATAAGAAAGTAAAGACTACAGAAAACAAAGTAAAATCAACGAATATTCCATACCTTTGCACCCGACAATAATAAGTTGAACTACAAACATCTATACACATTACAAAGTATGAAACTAAACAAAAACAAGAAGATTTTCTTCGTGAGCATGGCTTTGCTTTCATCCTTAGGCATGAGCGCAGCCGACCAGTTTGTCTCCTTCCAGAAAGGCGACTTACTCATCAATCGTGAAAATAAGGTAGAAATCTATATGGATGCCAACGACTGCAAAGGTGTGAGCTATGCAGCCAATGCCCTGGTCAAGGATATCATAAAGGTGAGCGGAAGCAAGGCTGTCCTTACCTCCGATGCCGGACTGAAAGACAAGAATACAACCAGAAAGGATGCTGCAGACAAGAATGCTGCCGGCAAGCCTACCATCCTCGTAGGTACCATCGGTCATTCTGCTGCCATCGACCAGCTCATCCGCCAGAAGCGCATCAGTGGAAATCTGTTGAAGGGAAAAAGGGAGAAATTCATCATCACCGTGGTAGATGGTCAGCTCGTCATCGCAGGTAGCGACCGCCGAGGCACCATCTATGGCATCTACGAACTCTCGCAGCAGATGGGTGTATCGCCTTGGTATGACTGGGCTGACGTACCCGTGGAGCATCACGACTCCATCTTTGTAAACAAGGGTGTCTATACCGATGGCGAACCAGCCGTCAGATATCGTGGCATCTTCCTCAACGACGAAGCACCTTGCCTCACCTCGTGGGTGAAGAATACATACGGCACCGATTATGGAGACCACCGATTCTATCAGCGCGTCTTTGAACTGGTATTGCGACTGAGAGGTAACATGATGTGGCCAGCCATGTGGGGCTGGGCTTTCTATGCCGACGACCCGGAGAACGAAAAGACTGCCGATGAGATGGGCGTGGTGATGAGCACCTCACACCATGAACCGATGGCTCGCAACCACCAGGAATATGCCCGCAACCGCAAGGGATGGGGACCTTGGAACTATCAGAAGAACAAGGAAAACCTGCAGAAATTCTTCCGTGAAGGCATCGAACGCATGAAGGGTACCGAACAGATTGTAACCATCGGCATGCGTGGCGACGGCGACGAGGCGATGAGCGACGAAGCTGATACCCGACTGATGACCAACATCATCAACGACCAGCGCAAGATTATCGCTAATGTAACGGGAAAGAAGGCAAGCGAGACCCCACAGGTATGGGCGTTATATAAAGAGGTGCTGGATTACTACGACAAGGGTATGAAGGTGCCTGATGACGTAACCCTGCTGCTCTGCGATGACAACTGGGGCAACGTACGCCGTGTGCCTAACGCTAAGGAACGCAAGCACAAGGGCGGTTGGGGATTGTACTATCACGTAGATTACGTGGGTGCTCCAAGAAACTCGAAGATGCTCAATGTTACCCCTGTGCAGAACCCTTGGGAGCAGTTGACGCTTGCATACGAGAACGGCATCGACCGTCTCTGGATTCTCAACGTGGGCGACCTCAAGCCGATGGAATATCCTATCAGTCAGTTTATGGACATGGCGTGGAATC
>CAKQCH010000087.1:0-10525 GCA_934216735.1 uncultured Prevotella sp. | reverse complement strand
GCACTGGAAGAAGTGAATCCGTGCATCACATCGGTGTATTCAAAATCCCCGGCACCCTTGAAGAATGCCTGCAAACCCTTCTCGGCACCCGATATCACAGCGGTATCGTAACCGAAAAGCAAGCCGCCCAATACGGCGACCATCACAATTGAAATCAAATAGGCCTTAGAGCCTTTTTCTTGCTGTTCCATTTTACTTTAGGTTAAATATAATTTTTATTTATTTTAGAATTGCGTAGTTTGATTGCAAGCAACAGATACATCTGTTATATTGCATAGTTTGCCAAATTAAGCTTCAATAATCCCGAAATGGCATCATCAAAACGCCACAATCTGGTTATATCTACTTATATATACGCAAAATCTCTATAAATATTACGCATAACTTGCGGTTTTCCCCCATTTTTTTTGTAAATTTGCAACCAAATAAGGGAAAATAGATATTACGTAATATGAACATTGCAGATTTTTTACATCAACAGGGCGATAAACGAGGCTTCTCGTTCGAGGTTCTGCCACCACTCAAGGGTAATGGCACAGCAGCGCTGTTCCGCACCATCGACAGCCTCAAGGAATTCGACCCAAGGTTTATCAACATAACCACACACCACAGCGAGTATGTATATAAGGAACTGGAAAACGGTCTCCTCACTCGTCAGCGTGTGCGTCGCCGCCCTGGCACTGTAGCCATCGCCGGCGCCATCCAGAACAAATACGATATCCCTGTCATCCCTCACATCATCTGTAGCGGTGCGTCGAAGGAAGACATCGAATATGAGTTGCTCGATCTCCAGTTCCTGGGCATCAGCAACATCCTCGTACTCCGAGGCGACAAGGCGAAGGAAGACCGCCAGTTCACTCCTACCCCTAACGGTCATTCTCATGCCACCGACCTTCTGGAGCAGGTGAACCAGTTTAACGACGGTTTCTTCTTCGACGGCACTTCTATCAAGCACCCGGGAGAAAAATTCTGCTGCGGTGTGGCTTGCTACCCGGAGAAGCACGAAGAGGCTCCCAACCTGGAAATGGACATGCAGCAGTTGCTCCTCAAGCAGCAGCTAGGTGCCTCTTACGCCGTAACCCAGCTCTTCTACGACAACGAGAAGTTCTATGCGTTCGTGGAGAAGGCACGCCAGATGGGCATCACCATCCCTATCGTACCAGCGCTGAAGCCTTTTGCCAAACTGAGCCAGCTCACCATGGTGCCAAAGACATTCCACTGCGATATTCCTGAGGCGCTGGCACAGGAGGTATTGAAGTGCAAGACGGATGAAGATGCCAAGGCTCTCGGCATCGAGTGGACCACCAGCCAGGTGAAAGATCTCTTTGACCATGGCTACAACCATATCCACTTCTTCACCGTATCAGCAGTGGACAGCGTAAAGCAGATTGCAAAAATCCTATTTTAAAATTCAAGAAATAAAATGTTAAAGAAGGAAGTCATAGGTCAGCAAGATATATGGAACCGTCTGATGGAGATGGTTCGGGAGAATCGTGTGCCTCATGCACTGATGTTTTGCGGACCACAAGGTTGTGGAAAACTAGCCATGGCATTGGCATTCGCCAGTTTTCTGCTGGGCGAAAGAGAAGAAGCCGATGCTGCAGCTGCCCAGGCATTGCCCCCAATGAGCGATGACCAGAAGCGCCGCGCCTGCTCCATGCTCGGCAAATGGGAGCATCCCGACCTGCACTTCACCTTCCCTACCATCAAGACATCGGATATGAGCAGCGACCAGTCGCCGGTGAGCCTCGACTACATCAGGCAATGGCGAGAAATGCTCCTCTCGCAAGGTCCGTATATCCTGATAAGCGACTGGATGAAACGCATGGGAAAGGTGGATGCCGACTTCAACAAGCAGGCCATCATCACAGCAGAAGAAACCGACAATCTCTCGAAGGAATTGAGCATGATGTCGAGTCAGGGCGGATATAAAATCAGCGTGATATGGCTTCCAGAGCGCATGAACCTGACCAGTGCCAACAAGATACTGAAACTCCTGGAGGAACCGCCACGACAGACACTCTTCCTCCTCGTAAGCGAGAACCCGGAGCTGCTGCTCGAAACCATCAGAAGCCGTGCACAGCGCATCGACTTCAAGAAAATCGACAACGAGGAAGTGAAGAAGGCACTCATCGAGCGAAGACTGCTGGACGAAAACACCGCCCACCGCATCGCCCGAATAGCAGGAGGCAACTGGAACCTGGCACTGGAAGAGCTTGACTCCGGAAACGAAAACCGCCAGCACCTGGATATGTTCATCATGCTGATGCGACTGGCATACATGCGCAACATTCACGACCTGAAGAAATGGAGCGAGGTGGTAGCCACCTTTGGCAGAGAAAAGCAGAAGCGAATGCTGGATTACTTCATGCACATGCTTCGCGAGAGTTTCATGTACAACTTCCGCCAGCCGGAGCTGAGCTACATGACGCAGGATGAGGAGGACTTCGCCAAGAACTTCGCCCGATTCATCAACGAGGCGAACATCATCGACATCTCCGACCTCTTCGAGGAAAGCAAGAAGTTCATCGCCCAGAATGCCAATCCCAAGATTGTCTTCTTCGACATGGCGCTGAAGGTCATCGTCCTCCTCATCAGAAAATAATAATGAAAGCATCATATATAATATAAATAAAATACAATAAATAGATTACATCGTGGACTACAAGAATATGAAATTCCGAATGTGGAATGGCTGCGACAGAGGTCTATGTTGCAAGGCTGTAGGACGACAGGACAAACAGCTCAACACATACGACTGGCTTGCCGATGTGCCAGGAAACGCAGAAAGCACCGACCTCGTGGAAGTGCAATTCAAGAATACCCGAAAAGGATATTATCACAATGTGAATAACCTAGACCTGAGAAAGGGCGACCTCGTGGCTGTGGAGGCTAACCCGGGTCACGACATCGGTGTGGTTACACTCACCGGACGACTCGTGAAACTGCAGATCAAGAAAGCCAACCTCAAGTCGCAGGATGACATCAAGCGCATCTACCGCATCGCCAAGCAGGTGGACCTTGACAAGTGGAAGGAGGCCAAGAGCCGCGAACACGCCACCATGATCCAGAGCCGCCAGATAGCCAAAGACCTGGGCTTGAAGATGAAGATTGGCGACGTGGAGTACCAGGGCGACGGCAACAAGGCGATATTCTACTATATCGCCGACGAACGTGTGGATTTCCGCCAGCTCATCAAGGTACTTGCCGAGGCTTTCCATGTACGCATCGAGATGAAGCAGATTGGTGCACGCCAGGAAGCAGGCAGAATCGGTGGAACCGGTCCTTGCGGAAGAGAGCTCTGCTGCGCCACCTGGATGAAGAACTTCGTAAGCGTAAGCACCAATGCTGCACGCTATCAGGACATCTCGCTCAACCCACAGAAACTGGCGGGTATGTGCGCCAAACTGAAGTGCTGTCTTAACTACGAGGTAGACAACTACGTGGAGGCAAGCCGCAAGATGCCACCTAAGGATGCCGTTCTCGAAACAGCCGATGGTCAGTTCTACCAGTTTAAGGTGGATATTCTGGCTGGCCTCATCACCTACTCATCCGACAAGAATCTGGCTTCCAACCTCGAAACCATCACTGCCGACCGTGCCAAGGAGATTATCGAGCTGAACAAGAATGGCGAAAAGCCGCTCAGTCTGATGGAGAACGGAAAGGTGAAGGAAAGCTCCAAGCATATCGACCTGCTCAATGAGTCAGACCTCAGCCGATTCGACAAGGCGAAGAAAAAGAAGAAAAAGAACAAGAATAACAGTAACAATAATCGCCAGGACAAGGAAGGCGGAAACAAGCAGGAAAGAGGCGACCGCAGACCAAAAGGCGAGAACCGCCAGCAGCAAAACGGCGGTAATCCACAGAAGAATGGTAATCCAAATGGTGGTAACCAACAAAAGAACGGTAACCAGCAAAAGAATGGTAACCAGCCAAATGGAAACCGCCGCAAAGACAACAGAAACAAAGGTCCTCGACAGAACCAGAATGGAGGAAAAGAGAAAAATGAAAAGAATGATTAATTTCATTTTCCTGATGGTGGCAGTCTTCGTACTTGCCTCCTGCTTCCAGCGAACGGTGTATGACGAATACGCCCATACACCTATCGCCGGATGGGAGAAGAACGACACCCTCTCGTTCGAAATTCCTCCCATCCTTACCACAGGATACTATCAGGAAAACCTAGGTTTGAGAATCACAGGAGCCTATCCCTTCACAGGATTAACACTCATCGTGGACCAGACCATCTATCCAGCCAACAAGCAGGAAGACCGCATAGAAAAAGCCGATACCGTGCTCTGCCAATTCATTGGAAAAGACGGTTCCAGCTCAAGACAGGGAATCAGCTATTATCAATACAACTTCCCCATCAATATGTATAAGATGAACCAAGGCGACTCCATCCATATCACCATACGACACGACATGAAGCGAGAAATCCTTCCCGGCGTCAGCGATATCGGAGTAAAAGTTGAATTGGCAAAATAAAAAATAATAAAGGGCAAAAGCATCTCAAAACAATGCTTTTGCCCTTTTATTATATTTATATTGTACAAGATATATGCATTATACATTATCCCTTATCTCAGCTTCTAACCAGATTTCTTCCCGCATCAATTCTCAGGAAGATAAAGAGAAGGATGGTGAAACCCCACAGCGAACTACCGCCATAACTGAAGAACGGTAGCGGAATACCAATCACAGGCGTCACGCCCAGCACCATTCCCACATTAATAAACAGGTGGAACAGGAACACACTCAACACACAATATCCGTATATTCGCCCAAACTTAAACGGTTGCCGCTCTGCCAGTTTTATCAGCCTCAATATCAGCAGCAGGAAGAGCAGCAGCACACCTGCCGAACCCATGAAGCCTTCCTCCTCTCCCACCGTGCAGAAGATAAAGTCGGTATCCTGCTCTGGCACGAACTTCAGCTTAGTCTGGGTTCCGTTGAGGAATCCCTTGCCCTGCAAACCGCCCGAACCGATGGCTATCTCACTCTGGTGCACGTTATATCCGGCACCAGCCAAATCCTCATCCAATCCCAGAAGCACATTGATACGCACTCGCTGGTGAGGCTCCATCACATTGTTCAGCACGTAGTCGGCACTGTAGAAGAAGGCGATGGAACCCAACGAGAAGATGGAAATCAGGAAATAATTCCTGAATCTCGTCCTCAAGCCGTGATATACCAGGAAACCTATCATCAGTGCGCAGAGCAGCAGCTGAATCCATACGATATCGAACGGGATGATGAAGGTGGAGAAAAGCGCCACTATCAGCGTGATACCCACCGAATATGCCAGAATAATCAGCGCATGCTTCTTGTTGCCCGTATAGGAATTCACCATGCCCGCCGTGAATATCTGCACCAGCAGCAGCACCGTAAACTTACCCACCGAGGTATAGGTATCCCACATCAGCACATTCTCGTACTTGATGCCCACCACAAAGTAGGCTATCATCGAGACACCCGTAAACAGCACGGCTCCCGGCATTCCCTCGCGATAGAGCATCAGGAAGAAGGCGGAATAAACCAGTGCCGAACCCGTTTCTCGCTGTCCCACGATGCAGACCATCGGCAGCAGGATGATGCCCACCGCCGCCATGAAATGCTTCATGTTGTGGATGTTGAAACCATAGCTAGACATAAACTTCGCCACAGCCAGCGCCGTAGCAAACTTACCAAACTCGGCAGGCTGCAGTCGGAGCGGTCCGAGAACCAGCCAGGAATGCGAACCATTGATGCTGTGCGGATTGAATACCGTGGCAAAGAGCAGCAATATCAGCACGCCATAGATGACATACGAGAAGGTATCGAAAAACCTGTCGTCCATCATCAGGATAACAAAGCCCAAGGCGATGGAAGTGCCAATCCACACAATCTGCATGCCCGAACGGGCACCCAGACTGAAAATATTATTGTCACCATAGGTGTAGCTGGCACCACAGACGCTGATCCAGCCAAAGCTGAGCAGCACCAGATAGATGCCGATGGTCCACCAGTCAAGCGAACGGAGTACACCAGCCGGTTGTTTATTATCGCTCATAATCTATAAACTATCAACTATAAACTATTAACTGAAAACTATCTGCTAGAAGAGCCATAGGCGATTCTGCGAGTCTGCATCTGTGCTGCCTGACTTTCTGAAGCTGGCGACAGCTTTCCTTTCAGATACTGCTCCATCATCAAGCCTCCGATAGGCACACCATAGTCGGCACCCCAACCACCATTCTCCACATACACGGCGATGGCAATCTTAGGGTTGTTCATCGGAGCAAAGCCCATGAACACAGAGTGGTCGTGACCACGGTTCTGAGCCGTACCCGTCTTGCCGCATGCCTCGAAGTCGTAGCGTGAAAGCATCTTGCAGGTTCCCCTCAGTGCCGAACTTCTCATACCAGCCACCACATAGTTGTAGGCACGCTTCGATGCCTTGGTATAATGTCGGCGGGTATAGAGCGTATCCAGCGGCTCGCCCTGCACCTTGCGCACCACGTGAGGCACATAGTAATAGCCTCGGTTGGCGATGGTAGCGCCCAGGTTGGCTATCTGCAAAGGAGTCAGGTTCACCTCACCCTGTCCGATGGAAATACTGATCACGGTCAGTCCGTTCCAGGAACCCTTGTATGCCTTATCGTAGAACTGTGCATTAGGAATCAGTCCTCGCTTCTCGCCCGGCAGGTCGATGCCCAGCTTGTAGCCGAATCCCATGCTCACCATATAGTCTTTCCACACGGTCATCGCCTTCTGCACAGAACCATACTTACTCTTGCTTCCAAGCATATAGTAGAGTCCCCAACAGAAATAACCGTTGCACGAAGTACTGATGGCATCCACCAGAGCGATTGGCGACGGGTGTCCGTGACAGCCCACGTGCAATCCCTTGTAAGAGAATCCATGATTACATGGGAAGGAGGTGCCCGGAGTGATGATACCCTCGGTGAGATAAGTCAGCGCCTGGGTAGTCTTGAACGTAGAACCCGGAGGATACTGTCCCATGATGCTTCGGTTGAGCAGCGGCTTCCATGGGTTCTGCGAGAGCCATCGGTGCATCTTTCCGCGGTTCTTGCCCACCAGCTTACGAGGGTCGTAAGATGGAGAGGAAACCATTGCCAGCACCGAACCGTCTCTAGGATCGATGGCAACGATACTGCCTATCTTTCCCTGCAGCAGACGCTCACCCAGCGCCTGCAGGTTCACGTCGATGCCCAGCGTCAGGTCTTTTCCTGCAACAGGTCGCTGGTCGAGTTTTCCGTTCTGATAGCTTCCCTGTATTCTTCCGCGCGCATCACGGAGCAGAATCTTCACGCCCTTTACGCCTCGGAGCTGCTTTTCGTAATGCTTCTCAATACCCAGTTTTCCGATGTAGTCGCCCGGCTGGTAGTAGTCATCTTCCTCGATGTCGCTTTCCGAAACCTCGCCCACATCGCCCAATACATGGGCTGCATACGGATAGGTATATTCTCTCACGCTTCGCTTCTGCACATAGAAGCCCGGGAATCGGAACATCTTCTCCTGGAACACGCTGAAGTCCTTGTCAGACAACTGCGTCATGAAAAGCTGCTGCGTATATCGGGAATATCCCGGATTCTTACTGCGGTCCTTGATATCCTCCATTCGCTTCTCGAAAGCCTCCTTGGTAATACCCAGGGAATTGCAGAAGTCGAGGGTGTCGAGTCGTCCCTCCTGCTCCTTCATCACCACCATCAGGTCGTAAGAAGGCTGGTTATACACCATCAGCTTTCCGTTTCTATCGTAGATGGCACCACGCGACGGGAACTCTATCTGCTTCAGGAAGGCGTTACTGTCGGCATTCTTCTTGTAATCCTCGCTCATAATCTGGAGCGTGAAGAGCCTGATGATGTAGACTATCACGATAACTATCGCCACACCACCAATCACATAACTGCGCTTCTCAAGATTGTAATCTACCATACCTTATTATATATATAAGTATCAATGGACATGAATGTTCTTCTTCTTTTTCCTTCAGGATAAAAATCCCTACGACTTTCTGAAACTCTCCAGCGCCATGATCAGCACCATGGTGATGGCACTGCTGCCGACAATGCAGAGCAGCCACTGCATCCAGTTGAAGAAATTGAAAGTCTCTATCGTAAAGAACAACAGATTATAAACGAGTACTATAATCAACGTGTAGAGCACGTACGAACCCACACCGATGGTTCGCATCGATGGTTCCAGGTCTTCAGCACTGTCTCTAGGCACGAAGAGTTCAAAAAGATAAGGTTGCAGCAGTCCGATGGCTGTCATCGATGCCGCCGCAACACCCGGCGTGTTGGCAAACACGTCGATGCAAAGTCCCAGCATGAAGCTCCAGAGCATCACCGACCAGCGTGGGTGGTTTCTGCGGAAATGGAGCACCATGATGATATACAGCAAGGGGGTGGCGCAATTGAACAGATGGATATGGTTGAACACCAGTCCCTGCACCAGCACGAGCACCACGAAGATGCCGAGTCGTTTTAAAATATCTATACTCATTGCTTCTGATATCTCCTCTTACTTTACTTTAGTTTTTACTGCCCGTATTGCCATCGGGCTTGATGCTGTCTTGCGCAGCACGCATAATCTCTATTCTCTCTTTCATCAGTGTGTCGTCGATGACGCATACGTCGCGCAGGTTGCCGAAATCTGTTGAGAGTCGCAACTGTACGCGGTAAGACAGGCCGTCGGCGGAATTGAACACATGCAGTATCTTGCCCACTCTAACACCTGGAGGGAACACAGCCGAGTAACCGCTGGTTACCACATAGTCGCCCAACTTGAAGTGGGCATGGCGTGGCACCTCTTCCAGATAAGCCAGCTCCGATACGCCGCCCTTCCATCTCAGATAGCCGAAGTAGCCTCTGCCCTGGATGGTACAGCTGATGTTCGACTTCACGTTGAGCACCGGTATCACGATGCTGTAATGATCTGCCACCAGATATACGATACCCACCACGCCGGTGCCGCTGATTACACCCATATCCTTATGGATGCCGTCGGCGCTACCCTTGTCGATGGTCAGCAGGTTGTCGGGTTTATCCAGACTGTTGGCAACCACCTTGGCAGGGATGAGTCTGTAGTTCTTGAGCAGGGCAAACTGGTCGCGGTGATAGATGGCACTATCCTTGGTCACGGCATAGAGACTGTCGGAAAGATGCTGCACCTGCTGCTCCAGATAGGCATTACGCTGCGTGAGTTCCTGGTTCACCTTGGTCAGCGAGAAGAAGGTTTCCACATTGGCGTCCCACTCATAAATCTTTCCCGTCACGGCATTGGCAGTGGAAAACCACGCACTGCCCTGATAGCTGTTATACTGAAACAGGAACACCATGCTCACCACTTCGAGAATCACGAAGACAAACCAATGGTTGTATTTCTGCAAAAACTCTAAAAGGTTGTGCATACTATTATATAAAATTAAAGTTTCGCCACTTGGGGGGAATTTAACCTTCCCAACAAAGTCACGAAACTTATCTAATTAAATTTTATCTCATCAAGAAAGAGAAACGGTCCACATTCTTCAATGCGATACCGGCACCCTTAGCCACGCTGTGCAATGGGTCCTCGGCGATATGGAATGGGATGTTAATCTTGTCTGTCAAGCGCTTGTCCAAACCACGGAGCAATGCACCGCCACCCGAGAGCCAGATACCGTTCTTCACGATGTCGGCGTAAAGCTCTGGTGGAGTATTCTCAAGGGCAGAGAGCACGGCATTCTCAATCTTAGCCACGGTCTTGTCCAGGCAGTGAGCAATCTCCTGATAGCATACTGGAACCTCCATTGGGAGGGCTGTGATACGGTTAGGACCATGAACGATGAAGTCCTCTGGAGCCTCCTCACCCAGGTCTGTCAGGGCAGAACCTACGTGAATCTTGATACGCTCAGCCATACGCTCAGAAACCTTCACGTTGTGCTGACGGCTCATGTACTCCTGGATTTCAGCGGTGAGGTCGTCACCGGCTGTGCGGATAGAGTTGTTGGAAACGATACCACCGAGCGAGATAACGGCAATCTCGGTAGAACCACCACCTATATCAACTATCATATTGCCTTCTGGTGCCTCCACATCGATACCGATACCGATAGCGGCAGCCATAGGCTCAAAAATCAGATAAACGTCGCGACCGTCGGCATGCTCGGCAGAGTCACGAACGGCACGGAGCTCCACCTCGGTAGAGCCAGAAGGAACACCAATCACCATGCGCAGTGAAGGTGAGAACAGGCGGCTGCCTGTGTGGACCATCTTGATGAGTCCACGCATCATCTGCTCGCAAGCAGTAAAGTCTGCGATAACGCCATCGCGCAAAGGACGGATAGTACGGATGTTGTCGTGAGTCTTCTCGTACATCATCTTCGCCTTCTCGCCCACGGCAATCATCTTGTCGGTGCGGCGGTCGAGGGCTACAACAGAAGGTTCGTCCACTACAATCTTATCATCACTGATAATGATGGTGTTGGCGGTACCCAAGTCCATTGCGATTTCCTGAATAAATGAAAAAAATCCCATTT
>CAKQCH010000086.1:0-11005 GCA_934216735.1 uncultured Prevotella sp. | reverse complement strand
TCATAAAGCCACATCCAGAGACCCATCCATACATAACCGAGCACACCGATAATGATGAAAGCCCACTCCCAGCCCATGCTGCGAGCCAACAATGGAATGGTAGCTGGTGCTGCCAAGGCACCTACAGATGCACCACTATTGAAGATGGCTGTAGAGAACGCACGGTCTTTCTTTGGGAAATACTCCGCTGTTACCTTGATGGCTGCAGGGAAGTTACCAGCCTCACCCACTGCAAGAATCAAGCGACAAGAGAGGAACAGCCATACGCTGATGGTGGCAATAGCAACAGCAGCATCGCTACCAGCCTGAACCATGCGGAGTGCCTCGATAGAATCATAACCCTCCATCTGCATAGCTACCCAACCGCAACCTGCATGCATCACGGCACCTGTTGACCATACGAAGATGGCAATGAGATAACCCTTCTTGGTTCCCATCCAATCCACGAACTTACCTGCAAAGAGGTTGGCGATGGCATAGAAGATGGAGAAAAGACCGGTGATGGTACCATAATGGTCATCTGTCCAGTGGAATTCTGGAGCGATGAAGTCTTTCCATGTTAACGACAGAACCTGACGGTCCATATAATTCACTGTGGTCGCAATGAAGAGCAACGCACAAATCACCCAACGGAAGTTGGACATCTTACTAGTTGAAATAGAACTCATTTGTCTAAGTTTTTAAGCGTTTTGTTATTCTAATGTAGGAATCTTCACTACCTGCATATCGTTGTAGATAAGATTCTCACCTGCCATACCCCAGATAAAGGTATAGTTGCTGGTGCCGGCAGCGCAGTGAATTGACCACTCTGGAGCAATCACGGCCTGCTCGTTGTTCAGCCAGATAGGACGGGTCTCCTGTGGCTCACCCATTACGTGAAGAATCTTCTGACCCTCTGGAACATTGTAATAAAGGTATGTCTCCATGCGGCGGAGGTGAGTATGAGCTGGCATGGTGTTCCATACAGAACCCTCCTTCAACTCGGTGACACCCATCTGCAACTGGCAGGTGCGAACACCAGCCACACCATCGATAATCAACTGATGAATCACGCGGTCGTTGCTCTCCTTCAGGCTACCAGCCTTGATGTTGTTGGCATCCTTCAGAGTCACCTTCTTGGTAGGATAAGTCTGATGAGCGCAGGCACTGTTCATATAGAACTTAGCTGGCTTGGCTGCATCCTTGCTGCTTACCTCGATGTTCTTGGCGCCACGACCTACATAGAGAGCCTCCTGGAAACCAAGGGTATATTTCTTGCCATCCACGTTAACAGTACCCTCGCCACCGATGTTGATGATACCCAACTCACGGTTGTCGAGCAGGTTCTTCTGATCGTTTGGCTTGTCTGTATAAAGTGGAGCGATAGAAGTCAGCTTCAAAGGAGCGGTTGTTGGCTCTGCACCACCGATGAGGAAACGGTCGAACATGGTGTAGGTCCAGTTTACCTCACCAGGAGCGAACACCTTCTCGATAGCGAACTCGCTGCGAAGGCGATCTGTTGTGTAATGCTTGGCATCCATTGGGTTGCTAGCATAACGAACGTTGTAGTTGGTGTAGGCATTCTCAGCCTTCACCTCGTATCCACACTTACCACACTGGCCAAAAGCCTGACTTGCTGTTAATACCATTGCTGCTAATATTAATGTTAATTTCTTCATTACTTTTTTATTTTACTTTTTTACCTTTTTACTTTTTTACCATTCTCTCTTCCTTCACGATGCGCTGGCGGTTGATAACCATCAGGGCGATGGTGATGATGGTGAGCACGCCCATACCGATGTAAGAGAGCTTCACGCCACGATAGATAACCCATCCGAAGAGAGAGGAGGCGAAATCGAGGGCACCACCTGCGAATCCGTCAGGGATATGAGCGGCATTATCGCCTGTAGCTGCATAAACCTGGTTGGCTGCCATCGTAAAGTCGGGAGCCATATCGGTTACGAAATAGAGACCGATAATCAGGGCTACCAAACCGATGATCAGGGTCTTCACCACATTACCCTTGGTAAATGGCAAGATCATTGGGAAGAGGTAGAACATACCTGCCAATGATGCCAATGGCAAGAACTGGTTACCTGGCAGGAATACGGCGATGGCAAGAATAACCGGAATCAGGATTACCGATACTACCAAGGTAGTAGGATGACCAATCACCAGGGCAGGACTCATACCGATATGCACCTTCTTGCCGTTGAACTTGGTCTTCACCAATTCCTGGGTCTTCTCAGAGATAGGCTTCAAACCGTCAATAAACAGAGAAGTGATACGAGGAATCAGCTCCATCACGGCTCCCATGGTAACACCGAGGAAGAGAATCTTCTTGATGTCGAGCTGTGCAGCCCAACCAATCAAGGCTCCCACAATAACACCCAGAACCAATGGTTCACCCAGCACGCCAAACTTCTTCTTCAATCCCTCAGCGTCGATATCGAGCTTAGAGAAACCAGGAATCATATCCAGCGCCTTGTTGAAGAGGATGGCGAACGGCATGAAGCTCTGGCAGAATGGCTGCGGAATGGAGATACCATCCAGGTCGTAGTACTTCTGGAACTTCTCTGCGGTCAAATCTGCACATACCAATGTAATGATGTAGCAGACGATGGCTGCAAAGTAGCCCCAAAGCAGACTCTCACCCATCACGAAGTAAGCCACGGCTCCGATAAAGGCGAAATGCCAGTAGTTCCAAAGGTCGATGTTCACCGTACGGGTGGTCTTGGTTATCAACATCAGGAAGTTGACTCCCAAGCAGATTGGGATAATCAAGGCACCCACCGCTGTGTTATAAGCCACGGCAGCGGCTGCAGGCCAACCCATGTCAAACACGTTCAACTGTAGGTGATAGATGTCGGAGATTGCCTTCAAAGGGTCATTGAAGTTGGTTGTCAGCAAAGCCGTCACCACACCCAAGCCCACGAAACCCACACCTACGAAGAGTCCCGATTTCAAAGCCTTTCCGAATTTCATGCCGATACACAAGCCGATGACCGTGAAGATGATTGGCATCATCACGCTCGCTCCCAAGCTTATGATATAGCTAAATACCTGTTCCATTATTACTTTTGAATTGTTAATTAGTTAAGGAAATACACGCAAGTGTACCCCTTCACCTGTTTTTAGATGATTTGTTGGTTGCAAAGATACACTTTTTTCTTCAATTTTAATACGTTTTCATCGAAAATATTACTTAAAAAAAATCCCATCCGAGCTTTTCGGACGGGATTTCCCTATTTTTGTACGTTTTTCTAACGATTTTTATCCTAATCTTGATAGTAAACTCGCTTCACTCGGCTGCTGATGGTGGTCAGCACTTCGTAAGGAATGGTGTCAAGAATATCACTCAGCGTCTGAACCGGCAGATGCTCACCGAAGATTTCTACGGAATCACCTTCCTTGCAGTTGATGTCGGTTACATCTATCATGGCTACATCCATGCAGATGTTGCCCACATACTCTGCCTTCTGTCCGTTGACCAGACAGTAGGCATGTCGATTGCCCAGATGACGGTTCAAGCCGTCGGCATAACCGATAGGAATGGCGGCGATGACACTGTCTCTGTCGAGGATGGTCTTGCGGCTGTAACCCACGCTATCTCCAGCCTTGATGTTGTGCATCTGCAGGATGGTGGTCTTCAGGGTGCTCACGCAGTTGATGGTCTCGTTGTTGCGTGAGTTGATGCCGTAAAGTCCCAGACCCAGGCGGCACATATCCAACTGGCGCTCCGGGAAATGCTCGATACCTGCCGAATTGCAGATATGGCGCAGAATCTTATGGTCGAAGGCTGCCTGCAACTGCTTGCTGCCCTTGTCGAACAGTTCAAACTGATGAGCAGAGAAATCATCGAAGCAATCGGCATCACTGCCCACGAAATGAGAGAACACCGAACGAGGGATGATGGCATTCTGATGCTTCAACTTGCCTATCAGCTCCTCCATATCGTTCTCTGGGTCGAAGCCCAGACGATGCATACCTGTATCCAGCTTGATGTGGACAGGGAATCCGGTGACTCCCTCCTTCTCGGCTGCCTTGATCAGCGCATCGAGCAGACGGAAGGAATATACCTCCGGCTCCAGGTCGTAATCAAACATAGTCTTGAAGGCGGTCATCTCAGGGTTCATGATCATGATGTTGCTGGTGATGCCGTTCTTGCGAAGGGTAACACCCTCATCGGCCACTGCCACGGCAAGATAATCCACACGATGATCCTGCAGAGTCTTGGCTATCTCCACGGCTCCTGCTCCATAACCGTCTGCCTTGATCATGCAGACCAGTTTGGTTTCCGGCTTCATAAATGCACGGTAGTAGTTCAGATTGGCTACCACGGCATTCAGGTTCACTTCGAGCGTGGTTTCGTGTACCTTCTGAACCAGCAGTTCCGTCAACTGGTCGAAACCAAACTGGCGGGCGCCCTTCAGCAGGATTACCTCGTCACGAAGTGATGCAAATACCTCGCTCTTGATAAACTCCTCCACATCCTGGAAGAAGAACTTTTCCGAAATCTGAATGGCATCATGCTGCTGGCAGAGTTCTGGTCCGATACCGATGAACTTCACCACGCCACGCTTGCGAGCCAGGTCGCTCACCTCCTTATAGAGAGCCTCAGGCGACAGACCGCTCTGATAGATGTCGCTCAATATCAGCGTATGGCGACGGCCACGATGGTCAGGACGGCGGTTCATGAAGTCGAGGGCGATGTCGAGCGAATTGATATCGCTGTTGTAGCTGTCGTTGATAAGGGTGCAACCGTGCTGTCCCACCTTCACTTCCAGTCTCATCGCCACAGGTTCCAGTTTTGCCATGCGCTTGTCGATGTCCTCGGCAGAAACACCGAGTTTCAAAGCCACCACGGCACTGATGATGGAGTTCTGGATAGATGCATCATCGATGAACGGGATGGAGAAGCTGTCCATCTCACCTTTATATATATAGGTGATGACGCTCACGCTCTGCTGCTTCTCAATGTTCTTTACATAGAAAGGAGCCTCAGGGTTCTTGAGCGACCAGAAGAGTTTTTCACCCTTATAATCAGGATATTCAGCCACCACCTTGGTAATCAGTTCGTCATCACCATCGTAAACCACGGTTTCTGCATCATGGAAGAGGATGAGTTTTTCTCTGCACTTCTCCTCCAGGGAAGAGAAGTTCTCCTGATGGGCAGAACCCACATTGGTCAGTACGGCGATGGTAGGCTGGATGATGTCGCGCAGGGCAAGCATCTCGCCCGGCTGACTGATACCAGCCTCGAACACGCCCACCTGGGTCTGCTCATTCATCAGCCAGACCGACAATGGCACACCTATCTGCGAATTGTAACTGCGTGGACTGCGGGTGACGAACATGCTCGGTGAGAGCAGCTGATAGAGCCACTCCTTGACCATGGTCTTGCCATTCGATCCCGTAATACCCACGATAGGGATGTTGAATTCATCACGATGACGTTCTGCCAGGCGCTGGAGAGCCTCCAGCGTGTTGACAACCTTCAGGAAGTTGGCTCCCGGATAATCAGAAGCATATCCCTTAGGGACATCAGTCACCACAAAGTTCTTGACTCCACGACGATACAACTCTGGAATGTAGTTGTGACCGTCATTACGCTCAGACTTGAGCGCAAAGAACAGAGTTTCCTCTGGGAAACAAAGTGAACGACTATCGGTCAGGATAAAACCGATGCTGGTATCATTGTCTCCATAGCGACGCGCACCTATCAGTGTGGTTACCTTTTCAATAGTATATGTCATTGTCTTTATACTTTAATGTTTCTATTTTTTATAAGAGAAAATCATCTTTATTTTATAAGAGATGATACTTCTCTTCAAATTGTCTTTTCTTCTCTTCCGTCCGGGCGATGAACTTCTGATGTTCCTCGCTTTCGGGATGGAAAGGCTTGTGGCCGAGTGCTTCACGGATGGGTCTCCAGTCTTCCAGAAACTGTTCTGCGGCTTTGCCGAAATAGGCGGCACGGAACTTTTCCCAGATATACTCAACTGCCTGCTGGCTCGGATGCAGCATGTCTTCCTGATAGAAGCGATAATCACGAAGCTCATCGTTCATGATTTCGTAAGCAGGGAAATAGCTCACCACTCCAGGGTTCGTCTTCACCAGTTTATCTGCAGCCAACTGAAGCGTAGCCTTCGAAAGCTGGCTTCCGTGGTAGCCGTATTTGGCGTAGCGGATGGGGCTGACGGTTATAATCACCTTTTCAGCTTTCAGCAAATCAACGGCCTTCTGCAGATACCCGGCACACTCCTCCACGCTCAATTCCCTTTCCTCGAAAAGGCGCTGCGGACGCTTTTGGCAGTTATCCACAATCTCGCCCGTTTCCTTCAGGATATACACGTGGTTCGTACCCAGCGTAAACACAGCCACACGAGGCTGAACCTCCAGGCTCTTCTCCACGGTATGGAGAATGCTTGCCGGATTATACATCACCCCGAAGGGATTCACCGTGGCACGGAAGCGGTTTTCCACAAACCGGCGACCCAGATTGTCGGCAAAGCAACTGCCCACAAAGAGCATTTGCTCTGCCGGTTGTATCTCGAAGTCGGCCTTCGGAATCTCTATTTCTGTTCGAAACAGCATCTTCTCGGCTCCCTTCTATTCCTTCACTTCCTGTGAAGCCTTCTTGCGTCTCTTCACTTCCACTCCTATACCTATTATAATAAGGAGTACGAGAACGCCATAACCGATGTAAGCGATGGTCTCGGTGTTCTTCAGCGACTGAGGATGGAAGTCGAGCACCACCTTGTGGCTACCTGCCTTCACGTTCAGGGCACGCAGAATGTAATCCACTCTGCCCAGCTCCACAGGCTCTCCATCCACCGTAGCCGTCCAGCCAGGATAGTAAATCTCCGAGAAGACGATGACGCCACCCTTGCTTGACTTCACCTCGTAAGTCAGGTTGTTTGGCTTATACTGAATCATCTTCACCACCGAAGTATCATCCTGCTTTACGCTCTGATCCAACTGCTCCTTGAACTTGGCATCAGCCACAGCCACATGGCGGAGGTTCACCTTGCCCACGCCCTCGATTTCCTCGTTGGCATTGTTCACATACTTCACCTCATCCACAAACCAGGCATTGCCGTAAGCGTATGGATTCTGCACCGGAACGGTCTGACCGCCCTGCAGAGGCATGATGAAATATTTGGTGTTCAGCATGTTCAACACAGGGAAGATGCTGTCGCCGTTCACCTTGGTCATGTCGCCGCCGGCAGCAGCCACAGCCTGCATGGTCTTCTGCATCTCCGGAGCGATATGCGCATCAATCATCTCCTGATAACGGCGCAGCTTGGCAGCATGATAACCGCCGATGCTCTTATGATAGTAAGAGGTCTCGTTCTCATTGAAGGTATTCGATGCCAGATTGAGCACACGATAGTCGAGCGACTTGTCACGGCAGATAATCTTGTCGGTCTCCGTCATCTGCTGAGGTGCATCACGCTCAATCTTATCTACAAACATATCATCGTAGAGATAACGCTTGTTCACCATCCACATATCCACCAGACAGAGCACGGCGATACCGGCAATCATGAACTCAGCACCCAGCTTCTTCATCTTGTAAAGCATCAGGAAGCCGAAGCCGATGAGGATAATCCAGAACGAACGCCAGCAGTCGGATGTAAAGATGCCCTTGCGGATTTCGATGAGGTTGCTCATCAGCGGACCCTGATATTCGGCAGGCAACTGCTGCAGTGCCTGGGTCTCCTGCACGGAGATGAAATCAGGGAAGAATACGCTTGGCATCAGGGCGAAAAGTAGACAGAAACCTGCCGTCAGACCCAAACTGGCATATACATATTTTATCTTGGTGGTCAGCACCTCAGGCTCATCCACCAGTTTCTTCAGCGCCATCATCGCCAGCAGCGGAATGGTAAACTCGGCTATCACGAGGATGGATGCCACCGTTCGGAACTTGGCATACATCGGGATATAATCCAGGAAGAAATTGGTAAACGGCATGAAGTTTCTACCCCATGAGAGCAGGATGCTCAGGATGGTGGCAGCCAGCAAAGCCCACTTCATCGGACCCTTTACAATAAAGAGACCCAGGATGAAGAGCATGCAGACGAAGGCTCCCACATAAACCGGACCGCTCGTGCCAGGCTGGTTGCCCCAGTACTGACCCAGCTGCTGATAAATCTGCACAAAGTTAGGATCAGCCTTCTCCATCGCCTTCTCGTTATGAGAAAGAGGCACAGAGGCACCACCCTTGGCATCAGGAATCATCAGTGTCCAGGTTTCGTCGATGCCGTAACTCCACTGGGTGATATAATCTCTATCCAATCCGCTACTAGTCTGATTGGCAGCGTTTTTCTTCACCAGCTCACTCTTGCCGCGCATGGTTTCCTGTCCATACTGCCAGGTGTGATAAAGGTTCGTCAGGTTGAGCGAGATACCGATGAGGGCACCCACCACGCACACTGCCGTAGCCTTTCCGAAGCGGGCGAGTTCTCCCTTCCTGATGGCATCCACCAAGTAGGCAATCACCATGAAGAGGATGATGAAGAGATAGTAGTAAGTCATCTGCACGTGGTTGGCATTCACCTCGAAAGCCGAGAAGATGGCGGTGAGGAGCAAGCCTTTCAGATACTTTCCCCGGTAAGCCAGCACCATGCCCGCAATCATTGGCGGCAGATAGGCAAGTGCCCACACCTTCCAGATATGACCGGCGGCGATGATGATAAAGAAGTAGGATGAGAATGCCCAGATGATACTTCCCAATGCAGCCAGCGACTGTCGGAAATCGAAGGCTCGCAGCATGATATAGAAGCCCAGAAGATAGACAAACACATACCATACATAGTCGGGTAACCACAGATGATAAGCCTTCGTCACCTGGTCGAGCACCTTGGTACTTCCATACGAAGGTGCAATCTGGTAAGTCGGCATACCACCAAACACGGAGTTAGTCCAGCGAGTCGTCTCGCCGGTCTGCTGCTGGAAGAGTTCCTTCTCGTGTCCCAATCCCTTGCTTGCCGCAGAGTCGTGACGGAAGAGGATTCGTCCGTCCATGTCGGCAGGCATGAAGTACACGAAGGAAATCACCGCAAAAACAATCACCACTAGAATATCTAGCAGATACTTCTTCAAAAAATTCATTTTCCTGTATAAACGTTTATAATTTGCTTGCAAAGATAATGAGAAATGAAGAATCTACAAAATAAAAAAAGAAACTTTTTACTTTTTTTATGGCATAAACCGGTTTATGCCCCCAACGGCTTACCCATATAGGGGTTTTCCCCCATTTTTTAGGGATTCCCTCGCAGCAGCTTTCTTAAAATATATTACCTTTGCATTGACAAGACAATATTTCTTCACCCCCATACGTTATAATAGTCAATAACATTAAAATAAAAGGAACAAAAAAACATGAAAAGAATTGTATTCTTCCTGATGGCAATGCTCATGATAGCACTCCCATCATCAGCACAGAACTATAAGAATAGTCAATACTACAACGAGAAGACGGGTCATCTCGACTACAAGTTCAACAATTATCTGGGCGAAGCCTACCTGGGCGTGCGCCTCGGTCCTGCCTTCACTTACGTTACTTCCGACGATGCCCGCCTGGATGGCGGCAAATGGCAGACCGGTCTCAACGTGGGTGTTGTAGGCGGTTTTGCGCTCAGCGAGTCAACTCCAGTATTCATGGAGACGGGTCTCTACTATATAGAAAAAGGTGGAAAGAAAGACCTGGGCGGAGGCAAGAAGATGACCTACGACCTCAACTACCTGGAGATTCCGGTGCTCGTGAAATACAAGTACGAGGTGGATACCGATTTCACCGTTGAGCCGTTTGCCGGTGGATATTTCGCCATGGGCGTGGGCGGCAAGATCAAGAACTTTGCCGAGCGTGAGGCTCAGAGCTCATTCAGAAGCAACAACTTCAGAAGATTCGACGGCGGTCTGCGCATCGGATGCGGCGTGGGCTACGACATGTTCTATGCCGACCTCACCTACGACCTGGGACTTGCCAACATCTGCCACGACGATTTCGACAAGGCAAGAAACAGAGCCCTGATCTTCAACTTTGGCGTAAACTTCTAATTTTTCAAAACGAAAAAGAAATCAGCAGATATCAGATAGCAGAATATATCAATAGAAATGAGAATAGGAATTATCGTTGCGATGGACAAGGAGTTCGCGCAACTCAAGACATTATTGACAGAATCGCAGACAGAGCGAAAGAATCAGAAAGACTTCGTCATCGGAAAGATTGGTGCCAACGAAGTGGTGATGCAGCAGTGCGGCATCGGTAAGGTGAACAGTGCCATCGGAGCGGTGGAGATGATTGATAACTATCATCCCGACCTCGTCATCTCTTCAGGCGTTGCCGGAGGTGCCGATATCAACCTCAATGTAACCGAAGTGGTGGTAGCCACCAACTGCGTATACCACGATGCCTACTGCGGCGACGAGTGCGAGTACGGTCAGATTCTCGGCATGCCAGCCACCTTCAAGACTCCACAGGAGTATGTGGAGAAGGCGCTTGCCATCAACAACCTGCCCGACAACAAGCACCCTAAGATTCATGCCGGCCAGATAGTAAGCGGCGAGTGGTTTGTGGATAGCAAGGAGAAGATGCGTTCCATCCTGGAGCACTTCCCTCATGCCATGGCCGTGGATATGGAGAGCTGCTCCATCGCCCAGACCTGCCACATCTACAAGACGCCGTTCATCTCCTTCCGCATCATCAGCGATGTGCCGCTGAAGGACACCAAGGCGCAGATGTACTTCGATTTCTGGGCAAAAATGGCAGAAGGCTCGTTTAATGTCACCAAGGCTTTCCTCGAAAGTCTGTAAACTATAAATTGTAAATTATAAACTATATGAATAAGATTCCAAGTTTTACTATCAATCATAACAAGTTGCTCCGCGGCATCTACGTAAGCCGCAAGGACGAAGTAGGCGGAGAAGTAGTAACCACCTTCGATATCCGCATGAAGGTGCCTAACCAGGAGCCTTGCCTCCACAACGGTGCCATCCATACCATCGAGCACCTGGC
>CAKQCH010000085.1:0-11110 GCA_934216735.1 uncultured Prevotella sp. | reverse complement strand
GTCTGAGGCTCACTACGTACTCGTTGGCCGTATCGCTACCGTAGTAGTTGTCATCCTCGGTTTCGCATGGTTACCAATCATGATGAAGATGGACACCCTTTACAACTATCTCCAGGGTATTCAGTCACTCTTGGCTCCAGCCATGGTAGCCGTATTTGCAATGGGTATCTTCTTCAAGAAGATTACTCCAAAGTCAGGTGAATACACCATGATTACCGGTTTCCTCATCGGTATGCTCCGCCTCGTTACCAACGTCATCACAGATACAGGTAAGGCAACAATGGATGGTGCATTCTGGGATTATACCGCATGGTTCTGGCAGACCAACTGGCTCGTATTCGAGTGCTGGTTGCTCGTCTTCCTCATTATCTTCATGGTAGTAGTGAGCTGCTTCACACCAGCTCCAAGCAAGGAGCAGGTAGAGGCAATCACCTTCACTTCAGACTTCAAGAAGTCTATCCGTGAGAGCTGGGGTGCCTTCGATATCATTGGTACACTCGTAGTAATCGGTCTCTGCGCTGCATTCTACGCATACTTCTGGTAAAATATAAAACAAAGCAAGGAGTTAGAAGTTAGGAGTTAGGATTTTTCCTTTAGTGTAATCTACAAATATAGTGCAATCAGAATATTGAATCATGTAATCAACATGTGGATTTGCCTATATCCTTCCATCCTTTCTTCTACTTCTGGCTCCCAGCTTTCCAACAACACTCAAAGTTCCCTAACGGGAGCAACCTAAGGAAAACAAAATAAACAATAAATCAATTCTTAGAATCTTAACATTCAAATCAATGCAACCATGACGCAGTTTTATAACGAATACTCCAAGGTATTAGTATCCGTGGATTGTATCATCTTCGGATTCAACGGAAGTAGCCTTCAAGTACTGATAGGCAAACGAAAGATGGATCCAGGACGTGGCGAATGGTCACTCTATGGTGGCTTCGTTGGCGCAGAGGAAAACCTTGAAGATGCAGCCAACCGAGTTATCTACGAACTCACTGGAATGCAAAGTCTCTATATCAGACAGGTGGGAGCATTCGGCCGCATCGACCGTGACCCGGGAGAACGAGTTATCTCAATCGCCTACTGTGCCCTCATCAATGTAGTAGACTACGATGATAGTCTCCGCATCGAACATGGATTGGAATGGGTAAGTCTGAACGAACTTCCAGAACTCTATTCTGACCACAGAACCATGATTCACGACGCCATCTGTCAGATTCGTCGTCGCATCAATCATGAACCGCTGAGTTTCAAGCTCCTCCCCAACCTCTTCACGCTGACACAGCTTCAACACGTGTTCGAGGCAGTAATGGGAGAAGAGATTGACAAGCGCAACTTCCGCAAGCGCGTGAAGGAAATTGACTTCATCGAGAAGACCGAACTGATTGATAAAGTCAATTCGAAACGAGGTGCCGCCCTCTATCGCTTCAACAAGAAGGCTTATGAGGAAGACCCATCGTTCAACTTGAAATAGAATATAGACAGCTCTCTGAAACAGAGCACAATATAACTCTTTGAAATAGAATATTCAACTCAAACTAAATATATTATGTTAGAAGAATTAAAAGAAAAAGTGTTCAAGGCAAACCTTGACCTCGTAAAGCACAACCTCGTGCTCTTTACATGGGGAAACGTGAGTGGCATCGACCGTGAGAAGGGTCTTGTTGTCATCAAGCCATCAGGCGTTGACTATGACACCATGAAGGCTAGCGACATGGTAGTAGTTGACTTGGAAACCGGCAAGGTGGTTGAAGGCGACTTGAATCCATCTTCAGATACCCCTACCCATCTAGTACTCTACCGTGCATTCCCTGAGCTGGGCGGTGTGGTTCATACTCACTCTACTTATGCCACAGCATGGGCTCAGGCAGGTATGGACATCCCTAACATCGGTACTACTCATGCAGATTATTTCCACGATTGCATCCCTTGCACTGATGCAATGACTGAGGATATGATGGCAGAGTATGAGCACAATACAGGTGTAGTGATTGTTAATCGCTTCAAGAAGGACAACATCAACCCAGTTCACACTCCAGGCGTATTGGTTAAGAACCACGGTCCTTTTACATGGGGTAAGGATGCAGACCAGGCAGTTTATCACGCAGTGGTAGCTGAGCAGGTGGCTAAAATGGCGTTCATCTCTTTCAGCGTGAATCCAAACACCACGATGAACCCATTACTCGTAGAAAAGCACTTCAACCGTAAGCACGGTCCTAACGCTTACTACGGACAGAAGAAAAAGCACTAATCTCTGAACGAGATGGATGCTGACAGAAGAAAAAGTAATAAAAAAAATAACAATAACAATATTTAAAACAACAAACAATCATGATTAAGGCATTTGAGAATTTAGAAGTATGGTTTGTAACTGGTGCACAGCTTCTTTACGGAGGCGAGACAGTTAAGATAGTAGATGGTCACTCAAAGGACATGGTAGATGGCCTGAACAACAGTGGCATCATCCCTATCAAGGTGGTTTACAAAGGCACAGCTAACTCTTCTGCAGAGGTAGAGGCTGTGATGAAGGCTGCCAACAACGACGCTAAGTGCGTAGGTATCATCACATGGATGCACACCTTCTCACCAGCTAAGATGTGGATCAAGGGCTTGCAGGCACTCGAGAAGCCTCTCCTCCACTTCCATACACAGTATAACGCAGAACTCCCTTGGGATTCTATCGACATGGACTTCATGAACCTCAACCAGTCAGCTCACGGCGATATCGAGTTCGGTCATATCTGCACTCGTATGCGCATCCCTAGAAAGGTAGTTGTAGGTTACTGGAAGAGCGAAGAGGCTCAGAAGCAGATTGCTACATGGGCTCGCGTAGCTGCCGGTGTAGCTGATGCTCACAACGTACGCTGCCTGATGTTCGGTATGAACATGAACAACGTAGCCGTAACAGATGGCGACCGCGTAGAGTTTGAGCAGCGCATGGGTTACCACGTAGATTACTACCCAGTATCTTCACTCATGGAATACTACAAGAAGGTTACTGATGCTGAGGCAGATGCACTCGTTGAGGAGTACAAGAAGGAATACACCATCAAGATTGATGAGTCTGGCGAGGAAGTATATTGGGAGAAGGTTAAGAACGCAGCTAAAGCTGAGATCGCTCTCCGTCGTGTATTGAAAGATGAGAACGCAGTAGCATTCACTACCAACTTCGATGACCTCGGCGATGCAGACATCGACGATCCTAACTTCTGCGGTTTCGACCAGATTCCTGGTTTGGCTTCACAGCGCCTGATGGCAGAAGGTTACGGTTTCGGTGCAGAGGGTGACTGGAAGACAGCTTGCCTCTATCGCACACTTTGGGTAATGAACCAGGGCTTAGAGAAGGGTTGCTCATTCCTCGAGGACTACACACTCAACTTCGCTGAGGACCGCACATCTAGCCTCCAGAGCCACATGCTCGAGGTTTGCCCATTGATCGCAACAGACAAGCCAAAGCTCGAGGTTCACTTCCTCGGCATCGGTATCCGCAAGCAGCAGACAGCCCGCCTCGTGTTCACATCTAAGACAGGTAAGGGTGTTAAGGCAACTGTAGTTGACCTCGGCAACCGTTTCCGTCTCATCGCAAGTGAGGTAGAGTGCATCGAGCCAAAGGCAATGCCTAAGCTCCCTGTAGCTTCAGCTCTCTGGGTTCCACAGCCAACCTTCGAGATTGGTGCAGGTGCATGGATCCTCGCTGGTGGTACTCACCACAGTGCATTCTCTTACGATATCACTGCTGAGTACTGGGAGGACTTCTGCGAGATTCTGGGTATTGAATTCGTTAACATCGACAAGAACACAACTATCAGCAGCTTCAAGCAGCAGCTCCGCAACAACGAGATTTATTACATGCTCAACAAGGCATTGCGATAACTAAAGTAAAGAGTTAAAGACAAAGGAAAAGAGTATTGAAATTCAATACTTTACCCTTTGTTCTTTACATTAAACATTTAAAAGAAATGAGCGCAAATACTATTATAGAATCAGGTAAGGCCATTCTCGGTATCGAGTTTGGTTCTACCCGAATCAAGGCTGTCTTAATCGACACCGACAACAACCCTATCGCACAGGGTAGCTTTGAGTGGGAAAACCAGTTGGTTGATGGTCTCTGGACTTACAGCATCGACACCATCTGGAAAGGACTGCAGGATTGCTACGCCGACCTGCGAAAGAACGTGAAGGCTGAGTACGACTGCGAAATCAAGCAGTTGGCTGCCATCGGTATCTCTGCGATGATGCACGGTTACATGGCTTTCGGCAAGGATGAGAACATCCTCGTTCCTTTCCGCACCTGGCGTAACACCAACACAGCCCAGGCTGCTGCCGAGCTTTCAGAACTCTTCCACTTCAACATCCCATTGCGTTGGAGCATCTCTCACGTTTATCAGGCTATCCTGAACAGTGAGGAGCACATCAACAAGATTGACTTCCTCACCACTCTCGCCGGTTACATCCACTGGCAGCTCACAGGCAAGAAGGTTTTGGGCGTAGGCGATGCATCTGGTATGCTCCCTATCGATTCCAACACCAACAACTACGATGCCGAGATGGTAGCTAAGTTCGACAAGCTCATCGAGCCTAAGAACTTGGGCTGGAAGATTCTCGACATTCTCCCTGAGGTACTGAACGCAGGCGAAGATGCTGGCGTATTGACCGAGGAAGGTGCAAAGAAGCTCGACCCATCAGGCACACTCCAGGCTGGTGCTCCTCTCTGTCCTCCAGAAGGTGATGCTGGTACAGGTATGGTAGCTACCAACGCTGTTCGTCAGCGCACTGGTAACGTAAGTGCAGGTACTTCTTCTTTCTCTATGATTGTATTGGAGAAAGCCTTGAGCCAACCTTACGAAGTAATTGATATGGTGACAACTCCAGACGGCAGTCCTGTGGCCATGGTTCACTGTAACAACTGTACTTCCGACCTCAATGCATGGGTTGGTTTGTTCAAGCAGTATCAGGAGTTGCTCGGTGTACCTGTGGATATGAACGAGGTATTCGGCAAGCTCTACAACCACGCTCTTGAAGGCGATGCTGATTGCGGAGGATTGATTGCTTACAACTATATCTCTGGTGAGCCTGTAACAGGTTTGGCTGAAGGTCGCCCTATGTTCGTACGTTCTGCCAACGACCACTTCAACCTCGCCAACTTCATGCGTGCCAACCTCTACGCTTCAGTAGCCGTATTGAAGATTGGTAACGATGTATTGTTCAAGGACGAGAAGGTGCAGGTAGATCGCATCACAGGTCATGGCGGTTTGTTCAAGACCAAGGGTGTAGGTCAGCGTATCCTCGCAGCAGCCATCAACTCTCCTATCTCTGTAATGGAGACTGCAGGCGAAGGTGGTGCCTGGGGTATTGCCCTGCTCGCAGGCTATCTCGTTAACAACGATGAGAAGTTGAGCCTTGCAGATTACCTCGACAAGAAGGTATTCGCAGGCAATACGGGTGTAGAAATTGCACCTACAGCAGAAGACGTTGCAGGTTTCGATAAGTACATCGAAACTTATAAGGCAGGCTTGGCCATTGAACAGGCAGCCGTAGCAAACAAAAAATAATCTAATAAAAAATAAGTATGTTTGTGGGGGAATTTTCCCTCACAAACGTATTATAAATAAAATATATCAATTCAACCCTATTTATAAACAAAGACAAAAACTTACATAAGACATGAACAGACTTTTCGCTACTGCTCTCTTATCTGCAACTGTAGCCTTCTCAGCACAGGCTCAGGATGTGACAGGCACAATCCATGCGAACCAAGGTACGCAGAAGATTAATCGAGAAATCTATGGTCAGTTTGCCGAACACCTCGGAAGCTGCATCTATGGAGGTCTCTGGGTGGGTCCGGATTCCAACATCCCTAATACCCAGGGTTATCGCAACGACGTGCTCCAAGCCCTCAAGGACCTCAAGGTTCCTGTATTAAGATGGCCAGGAGGATGCTTCGCTGATGAATATCACTGGATGGATGGTATCGGTCCGCGCGAGAAGCGCCCTAAGATGCAAAACAACAACTGGGGTGGCACCATCGAGGACAACTCTTTCGGTACTCATGAGTTTCTGAATCTCTGCGAGATGCTGGGCTGCGAGCCTTACATCAGCGGAAACGTGGGTTCAGGCACAGTAGAGGAGTTGGCTAAATGGGTGGAATATATGACCAGCGACGGCGATACTCCTATGGCCAAGCTCCGCCGACAGAACGGTCGCGACAAAGCCTGGAAGGTGAAATACCTCGGCGTGGGTAACGAGAGTTGGGGATGCGGTGGAAACATGCGTCCAGAGTACTACTCTGATCTCTACCGCCGCTACTCTGTATATTGCCGCAACTACGATGGCAACGAGCTTTACAAGATAGCATCGGGAGCCAGTGACTACGATTACAACTGGACCAAGGTATTGATGGACCGTGTAGGTCATCGTGCCAACGGAATCTCCTTACATTATTATACGGTAACCGGCTGGAACGGCAGCAAGGGTTCTGCCACCAAGTTCAGCAACGACGATTACTACTGGACCATGGGCAAGTGTCTCGGCATCGAAGATGTAATCAAGAAGCACGAAGCCATCATGGACAAGGCAGACCCAAAGAAGCAGATTGGTCTGCTCGTAGATGAATGGGGAACCTGGTGGGATGAGGAGCCAGGCACCATCAAGGGCCACCTCTATCAGCAGAACTGCATGCGCGATGCCTTCGTTGCCGCTCTCTCACTGAATGTCTTCCATCGCCATGCCGACCGCATCAAGATGGCAAACATCGCCCAGGTGGTTAACGTGCTCCAATCTATGATTCTGACTGATACCAAGGGTACCGGCCACATGGTACTGACCCCAACCTACCACGTATTCAATATGTATAAGGACTTCCAGGATGCTACCTTCCTGCCAATGGATGTGAAGTGTGATTCTCTGGATGTTCGTGGCGACCAGCACGCCAAGGATGGCAGAAAGATTCCTATGGTATCTACTTCTGCAGCCAAGAAGGCAGACGGCACCGTGGTAGTTTCACTCGCCAACGTAAGTCTCGACAAGTCGCAGGAAGTAGAGTTCAACCTCGATGGTCTGAAGGATCCAAAGGCAGTGGCAGGACAGATTCTTAGCTGCAAGAAGGTGAGCGATTTCAACGATTTCGAGCACCCTGACGTAGTGAAGCCAGCCACCTTCAAGGATGCGAAATTGAAGAAAAACACCTTGAAAGTGAAAATTCCTGCAAAATCTATCGTAGTTTTGAAAATAAAGTAGTATATTTGTAGGGTAATTCAATCTATTCATCAGCCCTTTCTTGGTTAAGGGGCTGATGAACAAACAGTTCCGTAAATCCATTGCACCAAGGAATGAGATGGCAGGAATGTTTCAGCAGAAATCAGTAGAAAATCAGCAGAAAATCTATAACAATAATAAATACATTATATTATGATGAACGACATTAAAGTAATGAATCATGCAGCAGATAACATTCGTATCTTGGCTGCTTCAATGGTAGAAAAGGCAAACTCTGGTCACCCAGGTGGTGCTATGGGTGGTTCTGACTTCATCAACGTGCTCTTCGCTGAGTACTTGGTTTATGATCCAGCAGATCCAACATGGACTGGTCGTGACCGCTTCTTCCTCGACCCAGGTCACATGAGCCCAATGCTCTATGCTGGTTTGGCTATGCGCGGTTTCTTCTCTATGGAAGACCTTAAGCAGTTCCGCCAGTGGGGTTCTGTAACTCCAGGTCACCCAGAGCTCGACCTTCAGCGTGGTATTGAGAACTCATCAGGTCCTCTCGGTCAGGGTCACGCCCTCGCAGCTGGTGCAGCTGTTGCAGAGAAGTTCCTCGAGGCTCGTCTGGGTTCTACTATGATGCAGCACAAGATCTACGCATACATTTCTGATGGTGCTGTAGAGGAGGAAATCTCTCAGGGTGTTGGTCGTATCGCTGGTAACCTCGGCTTGAACAACCTCATCATGTTCTACGATTCCAACGACATTCAGCTCTCTACAGAGTGTGGCGTTGTAATGAACGAGGATACTGAGATGAAGTACAAGGCTTGGGGCTGGAATGTCATCAAGATTAACGGTAACGACGTAGCTCAGATTCGTGAGGCTCTCGATGCTGCCCAGAAGGAGCAGGATCGCCCTACCCTCATCATCGGTAAGACCGTTATGGGTAAGGGTGCCCTCCGCGCAGACGGCACAAGCTACGAGGCTTGCATCAATACTCATGGTGCTCCTCTCGGTGGCGACGCTTACGTCAATACAATCAAGCACCTCGGTGGTGATCCTGAGAATGCATTCGTTATCTTCGACGATGTAAAGGAAATCTACGCTAAGCGTGCTGAGGAGTTGAAGAAGATCGTTGCTGAGCGCAAGGCTGCAGAGGCTGAGTGGCGCAAGGCTAACCCAGAGAAGGCTGCTCAGATGGATGAGTGGTTCAGCGGCAAGGCTCCTAAGGTAGACTGGAGCAAGGTTGAGCAGAAGGCTGGTTCAGCTACTCGTGCTGCTTCTGCTGCTTGTCTCGGCGTTTTGGCAGAGCAGGTTCCTAACATGATCTGTGCATCTGCTGACCTTTCTAACTCAGATAAGACAGATGGTTTCTTGAAGAAGACCAAGAGCATCGTTCGTGGTGATTTCTCTGGCGCATTCTTCCAGGCAGGTGTTGCTGAGTTGACAATGGCCGATATGTGTATCGGTATGATGCTCCACGGTGGTGTGGTTGCAGCAATGGGTACATTCTTCGTATTCTCTGATTATATGAAGCCAGCTGTTCGTATCGCTGCCCTGATGCAGGTTCCTGTTAAGTTTATCTGGACTCACGATGCATTCCGCGTAGGTGAGGACGGACCTACTCACGAGCCAGTTGAGCAGGAGGCACAGATCCGCCTGATGGAGAAGTTGAAGAACCATGCAGGTAAGGACAGCGTTCGCGTATTCCGTCCAGCTGATGCTGACGAGACTACCGTATGCTGGAAGCTCGCTATGGAGAACGTTGATACTCCAACAGCTTTGATCTTCTCTCGCCAGGGCATCGCTAAGTTACCAGAGGGAACAGATTACGAGCAGGCAGCTAAGGGTGCTTACATCGTAGCAGGCAGCGACGAGAATCCAGATGTTATCCTGGTAGCTAGCGGTTCAGAGGTTTCTACATTGGAGGCTGGTTGCGAAGCATTGCGTGCTGATGGCATCAAGGTTCGCGTGGTAAGTGCTCCATCAGAGGGCTTGTTCCGTGGTCAGACTAAGGAGTATCAGGAGAGCGTATTGCCAAAGAACGCCAAGATTTTCGGTATGACAGCTGGTCTTCCTGTAACACTCCAGGGTCTCGTAGGCGCCAACGGTAAGGTTTGGGGCATGGAGAGCTTCGGTTTCTCTGCTCCTTACAAGGTGCTCGATGAGAAGCTCGGCTACACAGGCGAGAATGTTTACAAGCAGGTTAAGGATTTCTTGGCTGAGGCTTAATTAGAATAATTCGTTAGGATTCACTTAAAAAACTTAAGTATTATGGAAGTAAAGACAGTTGGTATTGCATGTGACCATGCAGGTTTTCCATTGAAGCAATTCGTATTGGAATATTTGGAGAAGAAGGGTTATCCTGTAAAGGATTACGGTACATACAGCGATGCAAGCGTTGACTATCCTGACTTCGGTCATGCTCTTGGCAAAGGCATTGAGAGCGGCGAGGTTTATCCAGGTATCGGCATTTGCGGAAGCGGCGAAGGTATCGCCATGACATTGAACAAGCATCAGGGTGTGCGTGCCGGTTTGGCATGGTGCAAGGAGATTGCTCATTTGGTTCGTCAGCACAACGATGCCAACGTATTGGTACTTCCTGGTCGTTTCATTGACAACAAGACCGCCGAGGCTATCCTCGACGAGTTCTTCACCACTACTTTCGAGGGTGGTCGTCATGAGCGTCGCGTTAAGAAGATTCCTGTTCAGCAGTAATTGTGCAGAACAGAACATAGCCAAAGCCCCCATCCCGCTTGAAAAGCAGGCTGGGGGCTTTTTTTATTTAGTCTTAAGGCAAAAAATATTTTCCCTTAAGGCTAAATATTTTTTGCCTTAAGGGTAATTATATTCATGATTGATTTCTTCCTCAAGCAATCTACAGCTTATGTTACATCAATCCAAAATTATATCTCGCTTGAGCCAATTTTTATGTTTCTCATATTTATTTTATGCCTTTTTTATTTTTAAGTTCCACAGAAATCACTATTTATTTTAAAAGCTTAAAAGAAATATACAAAATAAGTACGATTGAATACAATATATTAAACTTTGTTTCGTTCTTTAAATAAAAGAAAATAAAAAGTATGGAAAATAATCAGAAGAAATTCGGTGATATCCCATCATATATCAAGTGGAATGATGAAGTAGATAACCCACGTTTCATACCTGACGGCATGAATGAGATTGAACGAAACATTAAGCGCATAGGCGACTTCATCCTGTCGGGAGTCAGTCTTGTGGCATTCTCGCCTCTCTTCCTTATATGCTATATTGCAGTGAAGAAGGAGGATGGTGGTCCTGCCATCTTCAAGCAGGAGCGCATCGGAAGATTCGGAAGACCCTTCTATATCTATAAGTTCCGCAGCATGAGAGTGGATGCTGAGAAGAATGGACCTCAGCTCTTTGGTCATAAGAAGGATACCCGCATGACTCGTGTAGGCGTGTTCCTCCGTGACCATCATCTTGATGAGTTGCCTCAGCTCTGGAATGTATTCAAGGGCGATATGGCTTTCATCGGTCCTAGACCGGAGCGAAAGTTCTATATTGATCAGATTATTGAGCACGATTCAAGATACCAGTTCCTATATCAGATTCGACCAGGTGTCACTTCCTATGCCACCTTATATAATGGCTACACAGACACCATGGAGAAAATGTTGAGAAGACTGGAACTCGATCTCTACTATCTGGAGCACCGTTCCTGGTGGTTTGATGCCAAGATATTGATTAAAACCTTCATCAATATCATTTTTGGAAAGAAGTTCTAAGTATTTGTAATAATTTATAAGTCTGATTTAGATATACAAAGAGTGCCAACCCGTGGAACAGGGCAGACGCATTAAATATTTCATTCGTTAACATCTGTGTTATACTGTTATAACTTATTGAATATTAACATTAT
>CAKQCH010000084.1:0-11234 GCA_934216735.1 uncultured Prevotella sp. | reverse complement strand
GCATGCTCAACCAAGTTGGCGCTTGCTATCTGCACCGTAGGTATCGTAGCATTTGGTATTTGCTCATTCGTCTTCGACTGGATTTCAGTGGCAGTGAATGCGTAAATAATCAATATTTCAGAAAAATCCCAGTAATCATCGAGATTGCTGGGATTTTTTTTTGTTTTATCTAAAATTTGCAGTAACTTTGCACCCGAGTAGGCATAGTGCCTCCTCTATGAATTATTAATTGTAAATTATAAATTATAAATTTAAAATGGATAAGTTACCAATGAATGATGTTCCGATGCTGGTAAGCGCCATCAACTTCCTGCTTCGTGACCACGAGTTTGATACACTCGATGAAATCTGTAATCACTTTAACGTGAACCGTGCGGCATTAGAAGCCCAAATGGCTACCCAAGGTTTTGAGTGGTCAGAGCAGCAGAATAAATTCTGGTAAAGAGCACCCTTTCAACTATAAAGAGTGCCCTATAAACTATAAATTATAAACTATCAACTATTAGTAGTAAATTATAAATTATAAATTAATTATGAATCCTCCTCGACCCTTGTGGAAGTCTGTACAAGACTATGTAATGATTGCGATAGGAATGATTTCCTACGCCATTGGATGGAACGTGTTCCTCTTGCCTACCAATGTGACGGCAAGCGGATTGCCAGGTATTTCCAGTATCATCTATTGGGCAACCGGTTGCCCTGTGCAAATCCCGTATTTCATCGCCAACGCCACCTTATTAATATGTGCGTTCAAGATTTTGGGAGCTAAGTTCTGCGTCAAGACCGTTTATGCCGTTATCGTGGTAACCGCCTTGACCTCCTTCTTCTCCAGTCGTTTAGGCGATATTCATCTCTTGGAAAACCAACCTTTATGGGCTGCTTTCCTGGGTGCCGTTTTCTGTGGCTGCGGAATCGGACTCGGTTTCTCTGTTGGTGGAAGTACGGGTGGTACGGATATCATTGCCGCCATTGTCAACAAGTATCGCGACATTTCCTTAGGTAGAGTGATTATGATATGCGACATTTTCATCATCAGTTCCAGCTATCTGGTGGTTCACGATTGGGAGAAAGTGTTATATGGTTATGTGGTTCTTTGCGTTCAGGCTTTCTGCATCGACCAGGTGGTGAACAGTCGTCGTAGAAGTGTACAGTTCTTCATCATTTCGCAGAAGTATGAGGAGATAGGCAAGCGCATCAATGTAGATGCTGATAGAGGAGTAACGGTGGTGAACGCCAGCGGTTTCTATTCCGGTCAGGATGTGAAGATGCTCTTCGTACTTGCCAAGCAGCGCCAGGCTCCAGCCATTTTCCGCCTTATCAGCGAGATAGATCCACATGCCTTTGTCAGTCAGAGTGCCGTGATTGGTGTTTATGGCGAGGGTTTTGATCAGATTAAGTACAAAGCCAAGAAGGAGCATGGAGTATAGATTATTGATTATTGATTATTGAATAATGACTATAGACTTTCATAGATAAAAAACTCCGTTTCAATTTCGTGTAATTTCAAGATATTCATACACGGAATTGGAACGGAGTTTTTTTATCTCTGTCTTTTTCTTTATTTCTTCAGCACCTGAGCCAGGAACTTGCCGGTGTAGCCTACGCCGCTTTTCACCATGTCTTCCGGTGTTCCGGCAAAGAGGAGCTTTCCGCCACCTCGTCCGCCTTCCGGACCCATATCAATCAGCCAGTCGGCAAGTTTTATCACATCCAGGTTGTGCTCGATGATGATGACCGTGTTGCCTCTATCTACCAGTTTCTGAAGCACATCCATCAGCATGCGGATGTCTTCGAAATGCAGTCCGGTGGTTGGCTCATCCAGGATATAGAGCGTCTGACCCGTATCTCGCTTCGAAAGCTCGGTGGCGAGTTTTACTCTTTGGCTCTCACCGCCCGAAAGGGTAGTGGAACTCTGACCTAATTTTATATATCCCAAGCCCACACTCTGCAAAGCTTTGATCTTGTTGAGAATCTGAGGCACGTTCTCGAAGAACTCCACAGCCTGGTTGATGGTCATATCCAGCACGTCGGCAATGCTCTTTCCCTTATATCTCACCTCCAGGGTTTCACGGTTGTAACGCTTGCCGTGGCAAACCTCGCAAGGCACATATACATTCGGCAGGAAATTCATCTCGATGGTCTTGTAGCCGTTGCCCTTGCATTCGTCGCATCTTCCACCCTTCACGTTAAAGGAGAAGCGTGCCGGCTTGTAGCCTCGAATCTTCGCTTCAGGAAGTCCTACGAAGAGGGTTCTGATGTCGGCGAAGACTCCGGTGTAGGTGGCAGGATTGCTTCTCGGCGTTCTGCCTATCGGACTCTGGTCTACGTTCACCACCTTGTCTATCAGGTCGATGCCTTCGATGCTGTCGTATGGCATTGGCTTCTTCAGACTGCGATAGAAATGCTGCGAGAGAATCGGCTGCAGGGTTTCGTTGACCAGGGTTGATTTTCCCGAACCGCTCACACCCGTTACCACGATGAGCTTGCCCAATGGGAATTCCACATCCACATTCTTCAGGTTGTTACCCCTGGCACCGTGGATGGTGATGCTCTTGCCGTTGCCTTCGCGTCGCTTCTCCGGAACCTTTATCGCCATCTTGCCGTTCAGATACTGGGCGGTGATGGTGTCGGTCTTCAGCATTTCTGCCGGAGTTCCCTGGAAAACAACCTCGCCTCCCTTTCTGCCTGCCTTCGGACCGATGTCGATAATCCAGTCGGCGGCACGCATCATGTCTTCGTCGTGTTCTACCACGATCACCGTGTTGCCCAGGTCACGAAGTTCCTTGAGGCTTTTCAGAAGTCGCTCGTTGTCGCGCTGGTGCAAGCCGATGCTAGGCTCGTCGAGGATATAGAGCACATTGACCAGTTGGCTGCCAATCTGGGTAGCCAGACGGATGCGCTGGCTCTCACCGCCCGAGAGCGAAGCCGACTGGCGGTTGAGCGAGAGATAATCCAATCCCACGTCGAGAAGGAAGTTGACACGGGTGCGCAGTTCCTTGATGATTTCGTGCGCCACCTTCGCCTTCATGGCAGGCAGATGGTCTTCCACCTGTTCGAGCCACGAGCGGAGTTCGGTGATGTCGAGGCTTGCCACCTCAGAAATATTCTTGTCCCAGATGCGGAAGGCGAGCGACTCCTTCTTGAGTCGCAGACCATGGCATTCCGGACAGTCTACGGTAGAGACAAACTGGTCGGCCCATTTCTTTCCGGCGGAGCTCTCATCGTCTTCCATCACCTTCTGCAGGTAATCCACCACGCCATCGTAGGCGCAGAAATAATCCGAAGAAGTATCCACCTTCTCCTTGGCAATCTTCACGTTTTCCAGACAGCCATATAGGATTTCCTGCATGGCATCTTCCGGAATCTCGCAGATAGGCGTCTTCAGTTTCAGGTCGTATTTCGCCAGCAGTGCCTCAATCTGCCAGAAAATCATCTGGTTCTTGTATTTTCCCAATGGTACGATACCACCTTCGTAGATGCTGAGTTCATCATCCGGAATCACCTTCTTGAGGTCGATTTCGCCCACCTTTCCCAGTCCCTTGCAATGCGGACAGGCTCCTTCTGGGGAGTTGAAGGAAAACATGTTTGGCGCCGGATCCTGATAGGCGATTCCGGTAACGGGGTCCATCAGTCGCTTGGAGAAGTTTTTGCCCTCTGTTGCGCCTTTTTCGATAACCATCACCATTCCGTCGCCCAGTTTCATCGCCGTGGCCACACTCTTGCGGATGCGTTCCTCGTCGTTTTCCTTCACCACGAGCTTGTCAACCACCGCCTCGATGTTGTGGTTCTTGTATCGGTCGATTTTCATACCTCTTTCTATCTCCCTGATTTCGCCGTCGATGCGCACGTAGAGATAGCCCTTGCGGCGCAATCCCTCGAAGAGTTCACGATAGTGACCCTTGCGCATGCGCACGAGTGGGGCGAGGAGGAAGATGGCCTTGCCCTCGTATTCATCGAGGATAAGGTCGATGACCTGCTCTTCCGTATATTTCACCATCTCCTTGCCGCTCTGGTAGCTGTAGGCCGTTCCGGCACGTGCGAAGAGCAGGCGCAGGTAATCGTAAATCTCGGTGGTGGTGCCCACGGTGGAGCGCGGGTTCTTGTTGGTGGTCTTCTGCTCGATGCTGATCACAGGGCTCAAGCCTGTAATCTTATCCACGTCAGGGCGCTCCATGTTGCCCAGAAAATTGCGGGCGTAAGCTGAAAAGGTTTCGATGTATCTGCGCTGACCTTCGGCGAAGATGGTGTCGAAAGCCAGCGAAGACTTGCCCGATCCAGAGAGACCGGTTATCACGGTGAGGGAGTCGCGCGGAATCTCTACATCAATGTTCTTGAGATTGTGAACCCGGGCGCCCCATACATTTATTTTTTCTTCTGAAATCATGCTCTTATCTTTCTTCTGAAATGAAACTTCATTGCTGAAATCAAATCATTGTCCTGAATTGTTTTGTGTTTCTGTGAATCCGCGCAGCAGGTTCACATCTTTCTTGATGTTGTACGTCTTGCCGTCGGCACCCTTTGCCTTGACGAGGCAGAAATAGACGCCATCCTTCACCGGCTTGCCCTTGTAGGTGCCGTCCCATCCTTCGGCAGGATGGGTCCACTCGAAGAGTTTCTGTCCCCATCGGTTGAAGATGTAGCCATGAAAGTCGGTGATGCTCTGGTAGCCGTCCTTCGCCTTGTAGATGTCGTTGATGCCGTCGCCGTTGGGGCTGAAGGCATTCGGCATGAGCAGCACGCTCTCTGAGATGGAGAGGGTGAAGGGACTCTCCTCGTTGGTGGTCTCTATCTCCAGTTCGCCCTGGGTAAACTTGGCGTAGAGCACCACGCGGATGCTTCCAGACTCGGTGAAGTCGAAGTCGGTGTTCTCCTCATACCTTATTATATATGGCTCCTGAGCCGTGTCTTTGTAGAACCTCCATTCGTAGTAGGCGTCCCATCCGGCATGGTCGGCAGGGTGCGCTTCGAAGGTGGCATGAACTGGCGCCGAACCGCTGTAGGATTCGTCGGTGATGGTTTCGCCGTCAGGCCCCGTGAAGGCAGCGGTAGGCGTTGCCGATGGATAAACATCATCGGCATGAATGTGCCCAAAAACGAGCAACATGATGCAAAGTATCGTTATTTTTAGTCTCATTTTACAAATAATTTGTGCAAAGATAATAAAAAGCTTAGAGATTTTGGGCTAGATGCGAGATTTTTTGTATTTTTGCAGGTGAAAAGTTGAATTATTGCCGTGAAAGGCATGATTTCTGAAGATATTAACATTAAATTTGGAACGATTATGAGAAGAAGTATGAGATATTTCTTGATGATTGTGGGATTGACTTTGAGTATGGGTGTTTTCGCCCAGACCACCAAATGGCGTGACATTTATACGGTGAAGAAGAAGGATACGGTGTTTGGCATTGCCAACAAGTACGGACTGTCTTTGCCGGAACTGATGGAGGCGAATCCGGAGATGAAGCAGGAGGGCTACGTCTTGCAGAAGGGTGCCACCCTGTTTATTCCTTATGAGAAGGATTTGAAGAAGAACCAGGAGAAGGCGGGGGCTGCTGCCGGGGCTTCGGCAACTGCCGCAACTGCGGGCACGGGGGCTTTAGCGCCTGCCAAGAGTGCTGCTGCGCCTGCCGTGGTGAGCAACGCCGTGAAGATTGGCGTGATGTTGCCTTTGCACGATGTGGATGGCGACGGAAAGAGAATGGTGGAGTATTACCGCGGACTGCTGATGGCTTGCGACGAGTTGAAGCAGAAGGGAATCTCTACCGATGTCCATGCCTGGAACGTGCCGATAGATGCGGATATCCGTACCACCCTGCTGCAGGAAGGTGCCGACAAGTGCAACATCATCTTCGGTCCGCTCTATACCAAGCAGGTGGCTCCGCTCACGGGCTTCTGCAAGACCTACGGCATCAAACTGGTGATTCCGTTCTCCATCAACGGGGATGACGTGGAGCGCAACAAGGAAATCTTCCAGGTTTATCAGAGTCAGGAGACCCTGAACGAATCTACCATCCAGGCTTTCCTGAAGCGATTCACCAATGTGCATCCTATCTTTGTGGATTGCAACGACTCTACATCGAGAAAGGGTGTCTTCACCTACGGACTCCGCAAGGAGCTGGAGAAGCGCAACATCAACTATAGTATCACCAACGTGAACTCCAGCATCGACCAGTTTGCCAAGGCATTCCTGCCTAGCAAGCAGAATGTGGTTATCCTGAACACAGACCGTTCTCCACAGTTGACGGCGGTGCTCAACAAGCTGGATGAATTCGACAGCAAGTATCCGGGAGCAGCCATCTCGCTTTTCGGTTACACCGAATGGCTGATGTACGCCAAGTACAATTTGGAGCGATTCTATAAGTATGATACTTATATCCCTTCCACCTTCTATTATAATGCTAGCTCGGCAAAGACGCAGAGCTTGGAGAAGAATTATGCAGCCTGGTTCCATCAGCCGATGATGATAGCCCAGCCACGTTTCGCCATCACGGGCTACGACCACGGCATGTTCTTTATCCAGGGATTGAAGAAGCAGGGTGCCAACTTCAACGGGGATGGTCAGCAGGTGAATTATCAGCCTGTTCAGACTCCTCTGCATTTCGTGAAGACCAGCAGGGGCGGATACAGGAACAAGAGCTTCCAGCTGATTCACTATACCTTCAATCATCAGATTGAGGCGATTAAGTACTAGTTTATAGTTTACAATTTATAGTTTATAATTAATAATGAATAGATATTTTGGGCTGCTGGTTCTGTTGCTGATCTTCGGAATCCCGGTTTCGGCACAAATAGGAGAACATCGCAATGACTTCAGCATCGGATTCAACGGCGGATACGTGATGAGTTCGGTGGGCTTCGAACCGGATGTGCAGCAGAAACAGCACGGGGGAATCACCGGAGGACTCTCGCTGAAATATACCTGCGAGAAATACTTCAAAACCATCTGCTCCATCTACGCCGAGGTGAACTACGCCCAGGTGGGATGGAAGGAGGATATCCTCGATCTCGACAATCAGCCCGTGATTATCACGGATACGAAGCAGGCGATGGCCTACAGCCGCACCATCAACTATATCCAGGTGCCTGTGTTTGCCCATCTGGCATGGGGTAGAGAGGAGAGGGGATTGAACATCTTCGTGAATGCTGGTCCGCAATTCGGATTCTATCTGAGCGATTCGAAAGATACCAACTTCGACGTGAAGAACATGCCGAAGACGGATAACGACCGCGTAAGTCCCGTGGTGGCGCAGGATACCATGGCCATCAAGAACAAGTTGGATTACGGCATTGCCCTGGGCTTGGGTGCTGAATACAGCATCCCGAAGGTGGGACACTTCCTTGCCGAGGCGCGCTACTACTACGGATTGGGCAATATCTACGGTGCGTCGAAGCGTGATTACTTCGGAAAGAGTAACTACGGACAGATAGTATTGAAACTCTCTTATCTCTTCGATATTACAAGAACGAAGAACGTTAGGAGAAAGTAGTTTACAGTTAATAGTTTATAGTTAATAGTTTATAGTTAATAATTAATAGAAAATAGAAATTAGTGATAATGAAATTATCATTTATGTTTTGAAACGATGAGTACAACAGAAAAAATTCAGATGAAATTGAGCGACTCGAAGTCAGCTCGCTGGACCGCCCTCTTCATTGTGAGCGTCACGATGATGTTCGGTTACTTTTTTACAGATGTAATGTCTCCGCTGGAGCCACTCTTGACAGCAGCCAAGGGGGCAGAGAATGGCCTCGGACTCGGATGGAGTTCGGATGAATACGGCTTCTTCTCTGGAGCCTACGGATACTTTAATGTGTTCCTCCTGCTCCTCTTCTTCGGTGGACTCATTCTCGATAAGTTCGGCATCCGTTTTACGGGTATCCTCTCTACCGTCCTGATGTTTGGTGGAGCCTTGTTGAAGTGGTACGCAGTGGGGCATGAGTTTGCCGGATCAATGACAGTGCCATTCTTTGGTACTTATAGTACACAGGTAGTCATCGCTGCTCTTGGCTTCGCCATCTATGGCGTGGGCTGTGAGATATGCGGTATTACCGTGAGCAAGGTTATTGTGAAATGGTTTACGGGTCATGAACTGGCTCTGGCAATGGGCGTGCAGGTGGCTACGGCCCGTTTGGGAACAGCCGCTGCCCTGGGTGCTTCTCTTCCTTTCGCCAAGGCAATGGGCGGCGTATCTGCTTCTATTGGCTTGGGTGCAGCCTTGCTTTGTGCCGGTGTGCTGGTCTATCTGGTTTATTGCGCAATGGATAAGAAGGAGGATGCTTCAGCAGCAGCTGCGGCTACTGAACCGGAAGAAGGATTCAAGTTCTCTGACCTGGGTGGACTTTTCAAGACAACAGGTTTCTGGTATGTGGCATTCCTTTGCCTGATGTTCTATGCAGGTGTATTCCCATTCCTGAAGTTTGCTACCAAACTGATGATTTTCAAGTATGGTGTTGATGCTAGTATGGCAGGTCTGATTCCTGCGATGTTGCCATTCGGTACCATCTTCCTCACTCCGCTCTTCGGCAGCGTATACGACAAGTATGGCAAGGGTGCCACGCTGATGATTATCGGCAGTTGCCTCCTTACGCTGGTACACGTAGTCTTTGCCCTGCCACTCAACTCATGGGTGCTTGCCATCGTGATGATGCTCATCCTGGGCATTGCCTTCGGATTGGTGCCTTCAGCCATGTGGCCATCCGTGCCAAAGATCATCCCAATGAAACTCTTAGGAACTGCATACGCACTTATCTTCTATATTCAGAATATCGGACTGGCTCTTATTCCGGTATGGATTGGTAAGGTGAACCAGGCTAACACGGGTGCTGATGGTGTAATCGACTATACTGAGACGATGACCATCTTTGCAGCCTTTGGCGTGATTGCCATCGTCATCTCCTTCCTCCTCCTCCTGGAAGACAAGCGCAAGGGCTATGGCCTGCAGCAGCCTAATGTGAAGAAATAAATGAAGTGAAGAGTGAAGAACGAAGAGTGAAGAATTCGTTTGCTCTTCGTCCTTCAGAATCATTGATAGTATAATTCTATAAAAGAAAGGAATAACCATGAACCCTACAGCTGAATCATTGATTAAGGACTATGCTGACCCTATAGAGCAGCAGGAGATAGACAAGTTTATCTGTTCGGAAATGGGCAGACAGATTCACCGATACATTAAAGGAATGTCGGGAACTAAACAAGCTATGCTCAAGTTTGAGGAAAGATTGGCAAGCCTCTCTGTTCCGGAGAAGGAGAAGGCGATTGCCAAGTATATCGATTTGAACCGAAAGGCATTGGACGGTTTGGACTTGAAGATGATTTTGGTTCGTTCGGTGGCTAACTATTGCGATACGTTCCAGTATATGCTGGACTTCGTGAACGACAAGCGCAAGATGGTGTTCTACTATCATCGCCTGAAGGAGAAGTACATCCGTTATCACGAGGTGTTCGAGGAGAACGGCAAGTTTGGCATGAAAGACCATCAGGGCAACGTGATGCTTCAGCCCGTGTATGATTTTCTCCGCACGTGCTACATCTATAATGACGACCTGAGCATCATGCCTGTAATAGCCGAGAAGAATGGCAAGATGGGATTGGTAATGCCAGACGGCAAGGACACCATCGTAGCCGATTTCCTCTATGATGAAATCTGTCTCAGAGATGAGTATCCTTATTTCGAGGCAGTGAGAGACGGAATAAGCGGCTTGATTGATAAGAATGGAAACTTTGTGAATAGTTAATAGTTAACAGTTTATAGTTAATAGAGAAAGGGCAATCAGATTGGATGAACCAACTGATTGCCCTTTTTCCTTCGTTGCTATGAGCAACTTAGTTTTTATCTAATTTTCTCTCGTCTTCTATCCGAATAAACTATAAATTATAAACTATAAACTATAATTTATCCCAAGTATTTCATCAAGATCTTGATCTTTCCGCTTTCACGGAGCTTGATGATACTCTTTTCACGAATCTGGCGCACACGCTCACGGGTGAGGTTGAACTCGCTGCCGATTTCCTCCAAACCCTTCTCGTGGCAACCGATGCCATAGCAGTAGCAGAGAATCTTGCGCTCACGCTCCTTCAATACCGTAGCCAATACGCGCTGCAGCTCACTTGCCATAGACTCGAAATCCACACCCTTGTCGGTACGGCTGTCGTCGCCCGAAGCCATCACGTCGACCATGGCATTGTCATCGTCGTCGCTACCAAATGGAGCGTCAATACTCATGTGGTGATTGTCAGCCTTGATGGTCTGGTCAATCTTGCTTTCCTCCATCTTGGTAATCTGTGCCAGCTCGGCAACAGAAGGCTTGCGCTGGTTCTCCTGCTCAAACTTGCTGATCTCAGCGCTGATCTTGCTCAACGCACCCACCTGGTTCAAAGGCAGGCGAACGATACGGCTCTGCTCAGCGATGGCCTGGAGAATGCTCTGGCGAATCCACCACACTGCGTATGAGATGAACTTAAAACCACGAGTCTCATCAAATTTCTCGGCAGCCTTCACCAAACCGATGTTTCCCTCGTCAATCAAGTCGGTAAGACCCAAACCCTGGTGCTGGTACTGCTTAGCAACAGACACCACGAATCGGAGGTTTGCCTTGACCAGTTTCTCCTTGGCACGCTCACCCTCGCGTCCGCCTTTGCGAATCTTCTGGGCCAGCTCAATCTCCTCGTCGATAGAGACCATAGGTTCACGACCAATCTCCACCAAATACTTGTCAAGTGCTTCGCTGGAACGGTTGGTTATACTCTTGCTAATCTTAAGTTGTCTCATAAATATCCTTTTACCTTTCTATTTTGTTTTAATCTTAAAATACTGTCAGAATCCACCTTTACGGTTTCGGGCTGCAAAGTTACAAAAAAAAATGCAATCTTGTTGTAATAGAAATGGAAAACTTTTGCAAGATTTGTCTGTATTTTAGAAATTTAGCCGATTTTGAATATAAAAATGGTATTTCATATAACGTTTTTGGCGCAACAAGTTTGAATTATCGAAAAAAATGTGTATCTTTGCACGGAAATTGCGAGAAAAGAATAACTAAATAATAAATAATAGAAAAAAATAAAAAATTATGTTTGAGAATCAACCAAAAGGTCTATGGGCCTTAGCTTTGGCAAACACGGGTGAGCGTTTCGGCTATTACACCATGCTTGCTGTGTTCCTGCTCTATTTGCAGGCCAACTTCGGTTTTGAAACCGGATTGGCAAGTACTATTTACTCTACCTTCCTGATGATGGT
>CAKQCH010000083.1:0-11827 GCA_934216735.1 uncultured Prevotella sp. | reverse complement strand
CTGCTGTAGTAGGTTACTCCTGGAAGTTTACGCAAGAGACGGTCGAGGTTGGCGCCTTCGGGAAGTACGAAGTCGCTTACATTGAATGTCAAGGTGTCGCCCTTGGCATTATTTTTCTTAATCTCGTCATCGTCCTGTGCATGGGCGGGAAGGGTAAATATCAGAGCTGCGAGTGCGGTAAATCCGATGAGCCCTTTTCTTTTTAATCTTTGATTCATCTGTTTTTTCGATTAGTCTTTTTTATATCGTTGATATGTTATTATCTATATATACGTTACTTTCTGAATACGTCGCTTTCAGGCTTTCGCCTATTGGGGTGCAAAATTACTGCTTATTATTGGAATATCCTATATTTTTAAACTATTTTTATATAAATGTGTAAATTGGAACATGATGTTTGCCTGATGGAATTATTCTGCAATCTGATGAATTACATAGGTAACTACGCCCCAGATCATGAATCGGTTGGTTTCATCTACCCGGATAGGGGAGAAGTTCTTGTTCCATGGAATGAGCCATCCGAAGGCACCGCTCTCATCTATCTTGAATTGCTTGATGGTGAATTCGCCATCCACGAAGGCGATTACGAAATTGCCGTTCGATGGTTCTCGCTGTCTATCCACGATGGCAAGGTCGCCGTCGAGAATGCCTGCATCCTGCATGCTGTCGCCTGAAACGCGCACATAGAAGGTGGCCTCACGATGGCGAACCAGAATATCGTTGAGGTCTATCTCTCCCTCCATATAGTCTTGTGCCGGCGAAGGGAAGCCGGCTTTTACGCTTTGCTCAGCCAGCGGAATCGGCATCTTGGCTCCGAATTCCGCAGGGTGAAATGTCAGTTTTATCTTGTTATCGTTATTCTTATTCATCTTGTTTTTACTTTCAGAATCTCATGAATATCTGTGGTAAACCGTTTCGACATATACTCCCGTTTTAAGTCGAATCGGCAACCATTGCCCTGAACGGCTTGGCGGATGGTGCCGTGACCGTTCTTTCGGTTGATGGCGTCAATGGCTTCCATCAGCGCCTTCTGCCTGCTCCGGTCGATGGTGTCGAAGAGGTCTTGTTGACGGGGATGGTCGGGTGAAATCTGCCACAGGATAACGCCAGCTTTCTTGAAGTGAAACGACATGTCGGGGCGATCGGGCCTGCTGTCTGCCATCGGCTTCGGGTATTTGGCCCGGAGAATACTGAGGGCGGCACCTACTATCTCTTCCTGCGCATTGGTGGCGATGGGCAGGGTAAGGGAATCGTGGATGGTGTATTCCGGCACGTTCTCATTGAACCTGGAAGTCCAGGCAAACACCGTGATTCCCTGGCACACGCTGCCCTGACGTCGCAGCTTTTCGGCGCAGCGCACGGCGAAATTTGCCACGGCTTCTTCCACCACATCCTTATCGCTGATACCTTCACCGGCAAAGCTCCTGCTGGTGCAGATGCTCTTCTTCTGCGGCAGTTCCTCGATGCTGATGCAGCTTTCGCCATTCAGTTCCTTCCAGGTTCTCACCGTGGTGATGTTGAAATGGCTGCGCACCCAACTTTCTTTCTTGTCGGCAAATTGGGCAGCAGTTCGGATGCCCATATAGTCAAGCTTTCTGGCAATCTGTCGTCCAATTCCCCATACATCTTCTATAGGGAACAGCGACAAAGCCTTGTGTCTCCGTTCATCGGTATCAATGAGGCAGCAGCCCTGGTAACCCTTGTATTTCTTGGCGAATTTGGATCCGATTTTTGCCAGGGTTTTCGTTTCTGCGATGCCGATGGAGATAGGGATTCCCACGGATCGGAGCACATCGGCAGAAATCCTGGCGCCATATTGATGCAGCAGGGAGTCACCATTCAAAAAAGTTCCGTTTCCTTTCAGACTTTCCTGGAAGAAGTGCTCTGTCATGGGATGATCCGTTTCGAAAAAGCTCTTTGCCATGGAACTATCCACTTCGAAGAAACTTTCATCGATGGAGTATTGGTCGATGTGGGGCGAGTAGTGCGAAAGCATCGACATCACCCTGTTGGAAAGCGATCCATAAAGTGTATAGTTGCTGGAGAAAATAGCTACGCCTTCTGCCTCCAGTTTTTCTTTTACCTGATAGAAAGGGTCGCCCATCTTATACCCCAAAGTCTTGGCTTCTTCTGAGCGTGCAATGACGCACCCGTCGTTGTTGCTCAAAACAACTACGGGCTTTCCTATCAGGTCGGGGCGAAACACTCGTTCGCACGAACAGTAGAAGTTATTGCAATCAGCCAATCCTATCATTTTCTTATCTTACAAATCCTTTCGTGTTGCAAAATTACAAAAAATATTCGAAACGCTAGTCTTTATCTAGGATAATTTCCCTTAAGGCAAAAAATATTTTCCCTTAAGGCTAAATATATTTTCCCTTAAGGGTAAATAAATTCAGGAAAATCATAGGATGATTAGAAAGAAAATCTCCGAAAGGCTTGGGGCTTTCGTGGATTTTTTGTAATTTTGCCTTTTAAAAAGGTGAATGCTTTCGATTTCTGAAAAATTGAATGTGTTTATAGAAGGATTAAAAAGTTTAAAACGAAATGGTATGAAAAATATGTTGTCATTGAGCCAGGAACGATTCTCGGCTCGCAAGTTTACCTCTGAGGCGGTAAGCCAGGAGGATTTGGATTACATCATGGAATGTGTGCGTTTGGCACCATCGGCAGTGAACAGGCAGCCTTGGCATTGGCTCATCGTCCGCTCGGATGAGGCTAAGCAGAAGTTGCAGCAGTGCTACGACCGCGAGTGGTTCAAGACGGCTCCGATGTATATCGTGGGCATGAGAAATGTGGACGAGAATTGGGTTCGCAGATACGATGAGAAGCCTCATGGAGATATTGATGTGGCAATAGCTACCGAGCACCTCTGTCTGGCTGCTACTGAAAGAGGTTTGGGAACCTGCTGGGTATGCAATTATGATACTGAGAAGATGCAGCTGCTATTTCCACGTGAGGGATATGAGGCTGTGGTCATCATTCCTATCGGGCATATTGCCGATGATTGTCCTCGTGCAGAGAAGAAGCGCAAGGAGATGAGCGAGATAGTAGAGGAAATCTAGCATTTTAAAAGAAGTGGTCATGGAAATGAACGAAGAATCCATCCTGGCATGGAACATTATAGAAAAGACAAGTGCCAACCTTTTCCTTACGGGAAAGGCGGGCACAGGTAAGACGACCTTCCTCAAGCGATTGAAAGAACTGTCGCCTAAACGCATGGTGGTGCTGGCTCCTACGGGCATCGCTGCCATCAACGCTGGAGGAATGACCATCCATTCGTTCTTCCAACTTCCGTTTTCGCCATACGTGCCAGGTACGACCTTCGGTAGTGGCGAACAGAAACGCTATAAATTCAGTAATCTGAAACGTAACATCATCCGAAGCATCGACCTGCTTGTCATCGACGAAATCAGTATGGTGCGCAGCGATCTGCTCGATGCCATCGATTCCGTATTGCGTCAATATCGCAAGCGCCACGACTTGCCTTTCGGAGGCGTTCAGCTTCTCATGATAGGCGATTTGCATCAGCTTGCTCCTGTGGTTACTCCGCAGGAAGAGCAGATGATAGGGCAGTATTATGATACCCCTTTCTTCTTCAGCAGCAATGCCTTGAAGCAGGCAGGCTATCTTACCATCGAACTCAAAAAGGTGTATCGTCAGCAAGACCAGCAGTTTATCTCTCTTCTTAATCAGATTAGGGAGAACAAGGCTTCCGAAGCCACGTTGCAGGCTCTGAACCAGCGATATATCCCAAACTTCGAACCGCCCAAGGAGGGCAACTATATCCGTCTTACCACCCATAATGCTCCTGCACAGTATATCAACGAGCAGCAGCTTGCAGCTCTTCCGTCGCAGGCGTATTCCTTTACTGCCGAGGTGGAAGGCAATTTCCCGGAATCATCTTATCCTGCTGATTTCAAGCTCATCTTGAAACCGGGAGCGCAGGTGATGTTTATCAAGAACGATCCGCAGCACCGTTTCTATAATGGTATGATTGGCGAGGTGCGCACCATCATCGGCGACAAGATTACCGTGCGCAGCAAGGATACCTACCAGGATTTTGAACTGGAACAGATGGAGTGGACCAATTCGAAATATACCCTGAATGAGGAAACCAAGGAAATTGAGGAGAGCGTGGAAGGACGGTTCCGCCAGTATCCGCTCCGACTGGCGTGGGCGATAACCATTCATAAAAGTCAGGGTCTTACCTTTGAGCATGCCATCATTGATGCTTCCCATAGCTTTACCCATGGCCAGACCTATGTGGCGTTGAGCCGCTGCAAGACTTTGGAAGGTATGGTGCTCAGCCAGCCGTTGTCTCGTGGCGCCATCATCAGCGACCAGACGGTGGATGCCTTCAATAGCCAGCTTGCTTCGCCTAGTCAGGAACAAATCAGCTATCTGGAACAGCAATATGTGTTGCACTGCATTGGTGAGCTCTTCGATTTCTATGCCATCAGTGGCAGCTATGAGCACTTGATGCGCTGCCTGGTAGAGTTCTTTACGGGCAAATATCCTCGTGTGGTGGGCGAGTATCAGAAACTGCAGGTGGTGCTGAAGAATCTGATTAGTGTATCGGATAAATTCCGTGTGCAATACACTCGTATGCTGGGGCAGAATCCTGATGTGGGTCAAGCCGAACTGCAAGACCGCATCCATAAGGGTGCCCAGTATTTCTTGGATAAAATAAGTATTCTGAGCGATTTAATCAGAAAGTCGAATCTTGATACAGACAACAAGGTGGGCAAGAAGCAGTTTGAAGACCGCTTTTCTGTTTTTTCAGAAGATGTAAGATTGAAGGAGAGACTTCTGCGATATGAGCAGAGTGCTGAGTTCAGCGTGACAGATTATCTGAAGAAAAAGGCACAGTTCCTCTTGATGGATGAGACTGCATCTTCAGTGGAAGGTTCAGGGAAAAATGGCTCTGGTGCTGGTAAGAAAGCTAGAAAACCAAAGAATTCGAATGGTCCAAAGGAGCCGAAAACCCCTACAAAGGAAATCAGTTACAACCTTTATAAACAAGGTATGACCGTGGATCAGATTGCAGAGGAACGTGGTTTTGTCAGGAGTACAATCATCGGTCATCTCATTCCATACGTGAAAGAAGGAAAGGTTGGCTTGCGAGCACTTATCTCAAGTGCCCATGAGAAGAAGATTCGAGATTTTATGAAGGCTCATCCTGATATAGAGCACTTCAGCGAGATCAAGGAGGCGATGGGGGATGGCATCGACTACTCCGAGATCAAGCTGATTTGTGATTTGATGGAAGACGAGGGATAATGCGTGCAGATGCTTAGCCCACGATTTCGATGGTACTGCTCGAATTATTGCCTTCCTGGTTCACCCGAATCTGTACGGGGATACGTTCTTTAAGTTCTTCCACATGACTGATGATACCCACATGGCGTCCCGACTTGGAGTGGAGACTGCGCAGGGTATTGACGGCATGTTGCAGCGGTTCGCCGCTCAAGGTTCCGAAACCCTCGTCGATAAAGAGGGTATCCACAGAGAGCTGGGTGCCGATGTCGCTGAGTGCAAGTGCCAGGGAGAGCGAGACGAGGAAGCTTTCACCACCCGAAAGGGTGCTGGCGGCTCGGCTCACATAGCCCTGATAGGCATCTTCAAGAGATATGACGAAGGTGCCAGGTACCACCTTTAATATATAGCGGTCGCTGAGCGTTCGCATATATCCGTTGGCTGAGTGGATGAGGCTGGCGAGTACATAACTCTGGGCGATGCGACGGAACTTATTGCCTGTGGCGTCGCCAAGAAGCTGGTTCAAACGGCTCCACTTTTCAAAGTCGGCTTTCTTCTGCGCTGATTCCTGCAGGAGTGAGCCGACTTTCGCTTTGTTGGAGCGGTCGATTTCCAGGTCTCTGATGATTCCGCCACGCTGGTTGCCCAATTCAGAAAGCTGGGCTTCGAGCGATGCGATGCTGGTGGAAATTCTTGTGTCTAAGGATTCTTCTTCAGAAATCTTCTCTCCTATAGGCATCTTCTCATCTTCATCAAACAAAACTTCATATTCTCCAGTATGGAGTTGATAAGCTTTTTCCAGTTCATCCCAAACAGTTTGTTTGCTGACCAACTGCTGTTTTATACGATTGATAGCTTCCGTCTTTTCGGCAATATCAGACTGTTGGAGAGTATCGAGTTGCTTCAAAAGGTTCTCATCCAGCAATATCTCCTGTTCTTTGTCAGAGAAATCTTTCAACATCTCCTGTTTTTTCTCCATGAATTCCTTCAGCCATTTCTTGGTGTCTTCTTCCTTCTCTTTTGCCGCATTCATTTGTTGCAGGGCAGCCGTTATCTGGCTTTGCAATTCAGAAGCTCTGGTAAGTACTTTCGGAATACGTTTCAGCATCAGTGGCTCTTTTGAAGGTGTTCCCCAGGTTGGCATGAGCTTGATGATGGCATCCAGAGCAGCGGCAAGATTCTTGTTGCCCTCTTCAAATTGCTTAAGTTCTGCAACAAGTTTCTGCTGTTTCTCAGTGTTCATCTTGTAGGTGATGGCACCATCTTCAACCTCTTTTCCAAATTCGGTGAGCATTGTATGCCAATCATTCTGCCATGAAAGGTTTCCGGCTTCGCCAATCAGTAAATGGATATCTTGCAGTGCCTTCTCGCTGGTTTTGTTCTGTAAGGAAATCTGAGCTTCGATAACTTCAATACGATGCTGGGTATCATCCACTTTCTGCTGTGCGGCTAACATCCCATTTCTTTGCACTTCGTATTCCTGAAGTTTCTGGTCTCTGAGTGTTCTAAGCTTTTTTGCCTCTTTTTCCTTGGCTTCGGCTTCAGCAATTTGAGCAGATACCTTTTCGAGGTTTGCCCGTGTCTGTGCTTCGCCGTTTTCTCCTTCCGGAATCTTTTTGGCAGCTTCCTGGGCTTTTTGGGTAGCCTTGGCTAGCGATTCACAGCATTTGGCAAAGACCTTCTGTTCGTTGGCAAGACTGTTTTTTAAAGCCTTGATGTCAGAATCTATGGCATTTTGGCTTGTTAATATCTTGTTATATTCGTTCTCGGCATCCTTATAAAGCTTTTCTGCTTCTACAACCAGGGCATCGATATTGTCTTCGTGGGGCAGGGTATTTTCTATTCGCTGTTGGCAAACGGGGCAGGTGTCGCCTATTTGCAACTTCATTCTGATGCTTTTCGCCCATTTGTTGATACTTTCCCGTTGCTTCTCATACGCAAGCTGGAGGGCATTCTTTCGGATTTCTGCATCATGAGATTCCTGCGTTAAAACCTGTAACTGTTTTTCTTTTTCCTGGATAGAGTTTTGAAGTTGAACCAGATTCTCCTTCGAAAGGACATGACGATTCTGCTCCTCGTGTAGGAGTTCGAGGAGATCCTTGGCTGCTTGAATGTCGTTGAGAAGCGTTTTGAGTGCTTCTTGTTGCTGGCGAAGCTGAGGCAGATGAAGGTGTTCCAGCTCAGTTTCTGCCTCCTGTGCCTTGATAACCTGTTGGTTATATGTTTTCTGGCATTCTTCGAGCATCGTCTTGGCATTCTCAAACTTTGGCTGATACTGGGTGCTCAGTTCCTTCTTGATCTGATTGGCATACTGCAGATTGTTCGCTGCATCTTTCTTGTTCTTCAAAAATGATTCGATGAGCGTATTCAGGGTCTGTGCATTTTCGTAGAGATGCACTTTGGGTGCTTCTTGGGCCAGGTAGTCGTCTATACTCTTAATGGATAAAGCGATGGTCTGCTCTTGCTGAAGCTCATAGCTTTGTGCTCCCTGAATCTGTCGGAATGTTTGCTCTAAAGATTGCAGTTGGGCTTCTTGTTGCAGGATGGTCTTAGCGCATGATGCAGCTTCGTTCATCTTGGCGCGAGCCTCGATGGTATGATTCCAAAGGGCGATGGTTTGCTCTTGCTGTTGGGTTTCGTCGCTTTCGGCGATGGATTTCACATGTGCCAGATCTTCTTTTGCCTGCTCTTTCCGCTGACGGAAATCCTGTTTCTGTTGAAGCCAGCGAAGCTTTTTCTGTTCCTTTTCCAAGGTAGTTTTGAGTTGCTGGCTCTGCTCATCCAGCTGTTGCAACTGGTTGTTCTTCTGAGCGATTTCTTCATCGTTCAGAATCTGAATGCCTTCAATCTTTTGTTGGGAATCCTCCCAAATCTTCTTTTTCTCTACAGTTTGCTCAAAGATTTTGGCTCCAATTCTAGAGTAGGCATCCACACCTGTTATTTTCTCCAGAATCTCGGCTTTCTCATCGTCCTTGCTGTTAAGAAATCGGGTGAACTCACCTTGTGCCAGGAGAGTGGTACGGCAGAATTGCTTGAAATCCAAACCGATGGCGAGGGCTATCTCCTCACGAATCTCCTTATCTTTGGCATAGGTAAAATCGGTATCCAGATTGCGGAGCGCCCATTTCTTGTTCTGTATCTTTCCCGTCACCTTGTTGCGGGCTCTTGCCACCGACCATTGAGCCTCGTAATGCACATCGTTGCTGCCTATAAAGGTAAGGCGCACGAAAGCTTCACCGGTATTGCGGCGCATCAGTTGCACTGGGTCTTTAATCTTGATATCTTTTTCGTTGTCACGCATTTCTCCCTGCATGCTCGTGTTTTCGAGACGGGGAGTGCTGGCATAGAGCGCCAGACAGATGGCATCGAGGAGGGTTGATTTGCCTGCACCCGTCTTTCCGGTGATGAGGAACACCTCGCTATCGGCTAGGGGCTGAGCCTCGAAGTCGATGGTTGCATCCTCGATAGAAGCGATGTTATGTATTTGGAGTTGTTGTAGAATCATATTGTTACAGTGAAGAGTAAAGAACTAAGTGTGAGGAATCAGAATCCCGGCACTTATAACTGTTCGGTTATTTCTTTAAACATTTCCTTGAGTTCATCATCGAAGGTAATGCCGCAATCTTCGGCGTATCGTCGGGCGATGTCGATAGGAGCTTCCGACTGGAATTCCCGTACGGTCATCGTTCGAGGTTGGGATGCTTCGGAATGCAGCTTTCTTCGGGTGTTGATGAGGCAGAAGCGGCATTGCTTATCCTTTACAAGTTGTGCTGCCTCCTGGTTGGCTGCCACGGGAAGGAAATCTTCTACTTCCACATTCAGGCGGATATAGGCTGGAATATCAGAAGGGAAATCTGCTAAAAGCTTCTTTGCTTCATCCCAGGAAGTGAAGTTTCCTTGCAGATTTTCAGAAGCAGGCAGGGTGACCAGCGGCTTAGGGCTTTCTATAGCAATCTTCTTGAGTTCCACTTCATCCCCATGCTTGCCGATGGTGATGAGACTCACACTATGCTCATAGTTCTCATCAAAACTTACAGCCATCGGACTTCCTGCATAGCGGATACGATGGTGGCTGCCACGAATCCACTGCTCATGGTGGATATGACCTAAGGCAAGATAATCATATCCTTCTCCCAAGTCGCTGATTTCCAAAGAATCTATTCCTCCTACAGTATATTCTGTAGCATTGTCGTGTCCCTTGAAATCGCAACCCTTTACGGTGGTATGCGCCATCATGATAACAGGAAGTTCCTTGTTCCTTTCTTTCACTTCATCCAAAATTTCCTGGAAGAATCCTGCAGGAATGCTTCGCTCATAGCAGTAGGGAACGGCTATGATGTAACCCTTGATTTCGTCTTGCGTTTTCTTCTTCTCTTTCACTTCGATGATGTGATTTTCGGGATGCTCCTTGTCTATGTTTCCAACAGAAAACACCTTTAATACCTGCCAGGGAGTCTTGAATATCTCGTGCTTGGTTCCGCTGTCATGATTGCCTGCGGTGATGACGATGGTCATGTCGGGATTTGCCTCGTGAATCTGCACGATGGCATCGGTGAACATCGTTTGTACGGCAGCTGAGGGCTGAGAGGTATGATATACATCGCCCGAGAGGAGAAACGCATCTGGCTTCTCCTCTCTTACGATGTCTATGATTTGAGCGAGCATGGCAGTCTGTTCTTCGGTACGGTCGAAGTTGTAGAGCGTATGTCCCAGATGCCAGTCGCTGGTATGTAAGATTTTCATATCAACTTTCTATAGTTTCTTAACTGCATCTTCCAATTGCTTCAGGGCTTGCTGGAGGATGCTTCTTGGTGTTGCCACATTCAGTCGCATGAAGCCTTCGCCGCCAGGACCAAACATTTCGCCATCGTTCAGTGCCAGGTGTGCCTTGTCGATGAAGAGGTCGAGGAGGGCATCGTGTGAAAGATGCAGGTCTTGGCAGTTGAGCCATACGAGGAAGGAAGCCTGTGGGCGCAGCGGACGGATGCCAGGGATATGCTCTCGGCAATAATCCTCTACGAATCGGATGTTGTCCTCTATGTAGGCAAGCATCGCCTTTCGCCATTCTTCTCCCTTGCGGAAGGCGGCAATGGTGGCAATAGGGGCGAACAGGGTTGGTTCGTCTAATTCGTTGGCAGACAACCATGTGTAGAACTTCCTGCGAAGCTGGTCGTTGGGAACAATGGCGTAACTGCTCACGATACCAGCGATGTTGAAGGTCTTGGATGGTGCCTGGAAGGTGATGCTGATGTCTCTTGCCTTGTCAGAAACCGAAGCGAATGGGATGTGCTTGTGTCCGAACAGAGCCATGTCCGCATGAATCTCATCGCTGATAACGAGCAGATGGTGCTCGTAGCAGAAGTCGGCGAGTTGCTGAAGGGTCTCCTTGCTCCAGGTGATTCCGCCCGGATTATGAGGGTTGCAAAGAATGAGTATCTTGCACTTTTCATCGCAAACTTTCTCCAGGTTTTCGAAGTCCATCTCGTAATATCCATCCTCCTTCATTTTCAGCGGATTGAAGACCACCTCTCTTCCGTTGCCCTCTGGAGTGAGGCGGAATGGGTGATAAACGGGTGGCTGGATGATGACTTTCTCATCAGGCCGGGTGAAGACATTCACCACGAGTCCGATACCTTTTACTATACCTGGAATGAAGCGGATCCACTCTCGCTTCACATCCCACTGGTGGTGGTCATGCACCCAGTCGATGATGCTAGGCAGATAATCGGCTGGCTCCATGGTGTAGCCGAAGAGCGAATGTTCCAATCGTGCCTTGAGGGCATCTGTGATGAATGATGGGGTCTCGAAATCCATATCGGCTACCCAAAGTGGCAGCAGGTCGTCGCGTCCCCAGCGAGGCAGCAGGGCACCATGTTTGAGGTCGTCGCTGCCCGAACGGTCTATTATCTTATCGAAATCGTACATGTTTTTACTTTGAACTTTGAACATTGAACTTTATGATTAGCCTTTTTCTCTGACCTGTTAACTGTAAACTATTAACTATCAACTAAAAGAAGACTATCAACTTTCAACTATAAACTATAAACTTTCAACCGCCTGCTTGATGTCTTCGAAGAGGTCGTCTACATCTTCCAGACCTACGCTCAGTCGGATGGTCGTGTCCTTAACATCCATTGATCTACGCATGTTCTCAGAGAATGCACCGAAGATGGTGCTTGCCGGGTGGATGGCAAGCGAACGGTTGTCGAAGAGGTTGGTGGCACGATGGATGAGCTTCAGATTGTTGAGGAAGTTGAAACATGCCTCCTTGCTTTCCAAGTCGATGCAGATCATGGCTCCTGCTGTTTTGCCAAACTGGCGCTGTGCCAACTCGTGATAAGGGTTGTCTTCCAAACCAACATAGTTCACATATTGAATTTGTGGCAGAGTGCGCAATTTTTTTGCGAGTTCCAGGGCGTTGCTGCTCTGTACACGATAGCGGGCATCGAGCGTTTCGAGTCCGATGGTCTGCATATAGGCTACCTGTGGTGTCATGTAGGCACCGAAGTTGAAGAGCATCTCACCATAGAGGCGCTTGGCAAAATCGCCATTGTAAGGGGTTCCGTAG
>CAKQCH010000082.1:0-11940 GCA_934216735.1 uncultured Prevotella sp. | reverse complement strand
TATAATGTTAATATTCAATAAGTTATAACAGTATAACACAGATGTTAACGAATGAAATATTTAATGCGTCTGCCCTGAAGTATATACCTTCTCGTATGTTGTCACTAGGCTAAGCAGACCTGCTGAGCCTAGTCAGCAGGTCTGCTCACTGCAGTCAGCAGGTCTGCCGAGCCTAGTGGCAACACCTTGTAATCGTACAACTACAACCTGTTTAGTTGTACGACTATACACTCTTTAGTCGTACGACCATACACCCTATAGTCGTACAACCGTAACTTTACAGTTGTACAACTAAGCACCTTATAGTTGTACAACTACAACTCTACTCCCATTTTGTCTTTTTCATAAGCTACTTCTCACTCACATGAAAAAGTTTTTTAGCGAAACATCTATCACATCCATCACGATTACGAATTTGAAATATTCAAACCTCTGATTACCAAAGTATTAAAAATCAAGTACAGCGTGATAGATTGATTGTATTTTTACAATATCCATCACGCTATCACTCACGATTCTTCTGTATCACTCACTATTTTAGCGAAAACCCGTCTTAATTTTACGAGTTATTGCAGTATAGAACGACACTTCTTTATGCCTTTTTGCTCCAACATGAAATCACTAATTTTAAAGAACTTAAAAGAAATATACGAAATATGCGTGTTTGAATACAACATATTAAACAATGTTTCGTTTTTTTAATAAAAGAAAACACTAGTGTCCACTTACAACGATTGTTAATCGTTTTTAGTGGACACTAGTGAAAGAGCTTTTTTATTTAACTTTCCATTCATCAATAGTCCCTTTTTCAGAAGAGAAATTGACTCCCACCAAATGAATCGGTCTTCTATCTCCTGCATATTCTCTTGCATATCCCTTCTCTTCTATTTGATGCAAAGCGACCTCAGCTGTTCCATCAAGTTTGAACTCAAATATATAAATATCTTTCGGTGTTTCTACCACACAATCCGCCCTACCTTGACTAGTTGCCTTTTCATGAAAGACAGTATAGCAGCTCAACATTCTAAGAAGCAAATAGAACGTATAATGGAAATGACGCTCATATTCTCGTTCCGAGTTCTTACGACGAACGGAGTAAGGGATACTTGCCAGAAAAGAGGTCATTCCATCCATAAATTCCTGCAATCTTCCCTGTTTAAGCATACGCACTGAATCCAACAACCAACTAGTTGAATCTTCTTTTGTTTGTAAATAATCATTTGCAATCAAAGTAAGTAATCCTTCTCTCACTTCATTGTTCGGAATGTCAAGAAGAAAGGATTCTGTGTCCTGGTCGTAATCCTTTATCGTCAGATAACCACTTTGGTATATCATCGGTAAAGGTTTCTCTACATCCGCCTTATAGTCATCAAACTGCGGGACTCCATAAAACTTGCCTACGATTTCGTTTAAATTCTCATTTGAATGAGCCAATAGTCTTATGAGGTAAGTAGGAGTACCACTCTTAAACCAATAGCCACCTAATCTCTTTAAATAAAAAGCATTGAGGAGACTAAAAGGATTAAACAAATCTGCCATCTTCTCACTGAAATGATAGCCATCATATTTCTGTGTCAAGCGATTGGTCATTTCTGAAAAATCACAGTTATAAGCTTTGGCTAATTCTGCAATCGAATCAGAGAAATAACGGACAAGTTCTTCTTTTGTTATACCACACAATGACTCAAAATCACGACTTAAACTAATATCTGTAGGTTGATTAAAGCCACTGAACATACTAACTTGCGAAATTTTGGTAACCCCCGTAAGAAAAACAAAGCGCAAATCTGCATCCGCACCCTTAAACGTGGTGTAGAAAGACTTCATGATATTGCGATGTTTTTCTTCCAATGTTATCATCTTACCAAGATGTTCTACATGATAGTCCAAATCCAGGACATCAAGAATCGGCTTATCATATTCATCTATCAGAACAACTGCTCCCTGCCCTGTTTGAATATGAGCCTGATGAAGTACCTGCTGAAATCGTTTGCCTAAATCCGTGAAATGATTATTGATATTGTATTGCTTTTCCCAAGCACTCAGATAGCCGCCTAATATTTCCTCTAAAGCACCGTCGTTTAAATAATTTCCAGTGCTAAGATCTATATGAAACACAGGATATTGAATCCATTCCGTTTCCATTTTTTCGATAGCCAATCCCTTGAAAAGATCTTTTTTACCTAAGAAATATGACTCCAATGTTGAGACAAGAAGACTCTTGCCGAATCGTCTTGGACGACCCAGAAAATAGGTATTACCATTTTTCACAAGTCGGTATATCAAATCCGTCTTGTCTACATAGACATAATCACCCAAAATGATTTTATCAAAAGTTTGTATTCCTATTGGATATTTCATACGCTATTCGATTTTTCTGCAAATATAAGCTTTTATTTTGAATTCTCCAAACATTTTTGCATTTTTGTTCCCTTAAGGGAAAATCTATGTTCCATTAAGGGAAACTCGATGTTTCCTTAAGGGAAACAAAATCAGAACTTAGTGAAGTTGAAGCGCATCACTCATGAACCCACTATATCACCACACGGGCATCCATGCTCATATAGGAGGACATTAATCCTCATGTCCTCGGACATATTCTGCACACATTTCTGCACATCTTTCACCATCTACACCAGCAGAAACAATGCCGCCTGCGTAACCGGCGCCTTCGCCACAAGGGAACAGACCCTGGATGCGTACGTGCTGCAGGGTGTCGCGGTCGCGGACTATTCTTACTGGCGATGAAGTTCGGGTCTCCATGGCTATCAATGTGGCCTCGTTCGTGAGGAAACCATGCGCATTCTTGCCGAAGGTCTTGAAACCTTCCTGCAATCGCTTGGTTACGAAACCTGGCATCCAGAAATGCAGCGGACTGCTGATCAAGCCCGGCGCATAACTGCTCTTTGGCAAGTCATAACTCAGGCGGTTGTTCACAAAGTCGGCCATGCGCTGTGCCGGTGCAGTCTGCTTCATGTTGCCTTGCTGCCAGCATTGTTTTTCCACAATCTGCTGGAAATACATCATTGCCAATGGGTCTTTCTCCAAATCCTCTGCGGTGAGATGGGAAGCCCCTACCGAATCAAAACCAGGAACACCATGGTCGATGACAAACTGGGCCACATCCTCAGGATGCGTCTCTACCACCATACCCGAATTGCTCCAGGCAGTGCCACGATTACTCGGACTCATTCCGTTTACCACCAGCTGCTCAGGACCCGTTGCCGCTGGAATCACGAAACCGCCAGGACACATGCAGAAACTATACACACCACGCCCATCTACCTGGGTAACAAAGCTGTACTCGGCAGCAGGAAGATATTTGCCCCTGCCGTTCCTGTTGTGATACTGTATCTGGTCGATGAGCTGGGACGGATGCTCCAGTCGCACGCCCACGGCGATTCCCTTGGCCTCTATCTCGATTTTACTTGATGCCAGATAGCGATAGACATCACGGGCACTATGACCGGTGGCAAGGATGACAGGCCCCCGATAGGTTTCCTCGGCACCCGTTGCCAGGTTGATGGCCTCCACGCCAATCACCCGGTCGCCTTCCAGAATCAGCTGGGTCATCTTGGTCTGGAAATGCACTTCGCCGCCACAATTGATGATGGTGTTGCGCATGTTCTCGATGACGCGGGGCAACTTGTCGGTTCCGATATGCGGATGCGCATCGGCAAGGATATTCGTGTTGGCGCCGTGCTGGCAGAACACGTTCAATATCTTGTCTACGCTGCCACGCTTCTTGCTGCGGGTGTAGAGCTTGCCGTCGCTGTAGGCACCGGCTCCGCCCTCGCCGAAGCAGTAGTTGCTTTCGCCATCCACCTTCTGGGTCTTCGTGATGCTGGAAAGGTCTTTCTTGCGCTCACGCACGTCCTTTCCACGTTCCAGGACGATGGGGCGATAGCCCAGTTCGATGAGTCGCAGGGAGGCAAAGAGTCCGCCAGGTCCCTCTCCCACCACGATGACTCTCGGCTTGGAACTCACATCCGGGTATTCCGTATGCACATACTGGTCGTCCTGCGGATATTCGTTGATGTAGGCACGCACCTTCAGATTGACGAAGATGGTGCGCTGGCGGGCGTCGATGCTGCGCTTCAGTACGCGCACCTGATTCAATGTTCTTACATCCAGCCCCTTCTCCTTGGCGAGATAGCGCTTGATGCCTTCCTCGCTGGCTGCCTGTTCTGGCAGAATTCTTATCTGAAACTCCTGTATCATAAATTAAATCACTTTAAACTCTAAACTATTAACTATTAACTTCTTACACTTCCATTGTTGCCAGCACTTCGCACGTATCCAGATGATACATGGTGAATTTTCCATTCTCCAAAGTAGCGAATGTTGGCACATTTCCGCCCTTCGGGAAGGTGATGCTGCCCGTGTTCACGATGCCCTGACCCTCCTCGTTATGCGAGAGTTCCCAAAGATGGGAATGGCCGTAGATGATGCAGTCGTATGGACCTTTTGGCATGTTCTCCTTATTATATACGTGGCCATGGGTCAGGAGATAGCGCTTGCCGCTATCTACCAGCAGGGCGTAAGTCTCCATAATAGGGAAATCGAGCAGCATCTGGTCTACCTCCGCATCGCAGTTGCCACGCACGGCAACAATCTTGTCAGCCAGGGCATTCAGCCGCTCCACGATGCCCTTGGGGTCGATGCCCTCGGGAATGCGGTTGCGGGGACCGTAGTTGATGATGTCGCCCATAATGCACATCATGTCGCACTTCTCCTGCTCGAAGAAATCGAGCACTTTCTCCAGCGCCGGCAAGCAGCCGTGGATATCTGAAAACAATAAATACTTCATTCTTTATACTTCTATCTATTTTTGTTCTATCTGTTTTTGTTTTAAAACCATCCGCAAAATTACGGATTTTCTCTGAAACCTCCAAACTTTTTCGGGATATTTTTCAGCATTCCCTATAATATAATAAGGTATAGAAGGGGATAGAGTCTGTAAATCTAAGAAAAACGAGGTTTTTTACCTACAATCTGCCACTTTTTCATTGATTTCTTTGGCAGTTTGATAGAAAATTCGTACTTTTGCCCTCAAGTTTTGCTACGGCCCCGGTCGTTTCGGGGGTGGCATTACATTACCAACGCAAAATTCAATAACGTATGAAAGTATTAAAATTCGGCGGAACATCAGTTGGTTCCGTAAAAAGCATCCTCAGCTTGAAACGTATCGTTGAAAATGAGGCTAAGAAACAGAGTGTAGTGGTTGTCGTGAGCGCGCTTGGCGGAATCACGGACAAACTCTTGCAAACCTCTCAGCTTGCCCTCAAGGGTGATGAACAGTGGAGAGTCGAATTCGACGCCATGGTTGATCGCCACCACAAGATGATAGATACGATCATCACCGACACAACAGACAGAGAAAATCTTTTTAAAGCAGTTGATGCCCTCTTCGAGCAGTTGAAGAGCATCTACTTCGGTGTGTATCTTATCCACGATCTCAGCGAGAAGACTCAGGATGCCATCGTGAGTTATGGAGAACGACTCAGCTCTAAGATTGTTGCCACCCTGATACGTGGCGCCAAATGGTTTGATTCACGCAAGTTTATCAAGACCGAGCGCATCAACGGCAAGGGCAAGCACACTCTGGACAGCGAGCTGACCTGCAAGCTGGTGAAGGAAACCTTTGCCGAGCTGCCTCGCATTTCTCTCGTACCGGGTTTCATTAGCCGCGACAAAAACACGGAACGTACCACCAACCTGGGTCGTGGTGGCAGCGACTACACCGCAGCCATCATTGCTGCTGCCCTGGATGCCGAGGTGCTTGAAATCTGGACAGATGTGGATGGCTTCATGACTGCCGATCCACGTGTCATCAAATCTGCATATACCATCAACGAACTGAGTTACGTTGAGGCGATGGAGCTTTGCAACTTTGGTGCAAAGGTCATCTACCCTCCTACCATCTACCCAGTTTGCGTCAAGAATATTCCTATCAGAGTGAAGAATACCTTCAATCCTGATGCGCCTGGTACCATCATCAAGAACAAGATTGATGCCGACCAGAAGCCTATCAAGGGTATTTCTTCCATCAACGGAACCGCCCTCATCACCGTCACCGGTCTTTCCATGGTGGGTGTGATTGGTGTGAACCGCCGTATCTTCACTGCCCTTGCCAACGAGGGAATCTCCGTGTTCATGGTTTCTCAGGCTTCTTCCGAGAACTCCACCTCTATCGGTGTGCGTGAACAGGATGTGGAAGAGGCTGTAAGCGTATTGAACAATGAGTTCAAGAACGAGATTGCCGACGGCGCCATGTTCCCAATGCACGCTGAGTGCGGACTGGCTACCATCGCCATCGTGGGCGAAAACATGAAGCATGCTGCCGGTATTGCCGGTAAACTCTTCGGTACGCTCGGACGTAGCGGTATTTCTGTCATTGCCTGCGCACAGGGTGCTTCTGAGACCAATATCTCTTTCGTAGTGAAGAGCGATTACCTGAGAAAGTCGCTCAACGTGTTGCACGACAGTTTCTTCCTCTCAGAATATAAGGTGCTCAACCTCTTTATCTGCGGTGTGGGTACCGTGGGCGGTAAGCTCATCGAACAGATCAAGAATCAGTATGCCGACCTCATGGAGCGCAGCAAGCTGAAGCTGAACGTGGTGGGTATTGCTTCTTCCAAGAATGCCATCTTCAACCGCGAGGGACTCAATCTGGAGTCTTATCAGGAAGAGCTGAAGAAGTCGGCTCCTAGCAGTCCGGAGTTGCTCCGCGATACGATTCTCGCGATGAACATCTTCAACAGCGTATTCGTAGACTGTACGGCGAGCAAGGATGTGGCTTCCCTCTATCAGAGTCTGCTGGAGCACAACGTGAGTGTGATTGCTGCCAACAAGATTGCGGCTTCCAGCGAATATGAGAATTACGAGAAGCTGAAGAAGACAGCCATCCAGCGTGGCGTGGTGTTCCGCTTCGAGACCAACGTAGGTGCTGGTCTGCCTATCATCGGAACCATCAACGATCTGCGCAACTCTGGTGATAAAATCCTTAAGATTGAGGCAGTTCTCTCGGGAACGCTCAACTTTATCTTTAACGCCATCTCCAGCGTGGTTCCATTCTCAGAGACCGTTAAACTGGCGAAGGAGAAGGGTTACAGTGAGCCAGACCCACGCATCGACCTCAGCGGTATGGACGTGATTCGCAAGCTCGTTATCCTCTCCCGTGAGGCAGGCTATCGCGTAGAACAGGAAGATGTAGAGAAGAATCTCTTCGTGCCGGATGAGTTCTTCAAGGGAAGCCTTGACGAGTTCTGGAAGAAACTTCCTAAGCTCGATGCTGACTTCGAGGCCAAGCGAAAGACCCTCGACCTGGAGCACAAGCGCTGGCGCTTCGTTGCCACTCTCGATGGCGGAAAGACTTCTGTTGGTCTGCAGGCTGTGGGTCCAGAGCATCCGTTCTACAACCTGGAGGGAAGCAACAACATCGTATTGCTCACCACAGAGCGCTACAAGGAATACCCTATGATGATTCAGGGCTACGGAGCCGGAGCCAGCGTAACTGCTGCCGGCGTATTCGCCAACATCATGAGTATCGCCAACGTATAATTCCGTCGTATCAATCAATAAAGGATAACTATTATGAAGCATATTATCATTTTAGGCGACGGCATGGCCGACCACCCAGTGGAAAGACTGGGTGGCAAAACCTTGCTTCAGTACGCCAACAAGCCCTATATGGATATGCTTGCCAAGAAAGGCAAGACAGGAAGACTCGTTACCGTGCCAGATGGTTTCCATCCGGGTTCTGAAGTAGCCAACAGCTCAATCATGGGCTACGACCAGAATGAGGTTTACGAGGGACGCGGACCGCTGGAGGCTGCCAGCATCGGCTACGAGATGAGTCCGAACGATTTCGCCCTGCGCTGCAACATCATCAATGTGAACGACGGCATCATCGTAACCCACAACGGCGGCAACCTGGAGACGGAAGACGCTGATGTGCTCATCAAGTATCTGAACGAGAAGCTCGCCAGCCAATATCCGGGCATCGTGAAGTTTATCACGGGCATCCAGTATCGCCATCTGCTTATCATCAAGGGCGGTAACAAGTATGTGGATTGCGCACCTCCTCACGACCATCCGAACGAGGAATGGAAACCCCTGCTCGTGAAGCCGATGGAAGGCGTTGATGCTGCTCTGCTTGCCGGCAACAGCGACAAGACTCCTGCCGAGGATGTGGCTGAGAATGGCGGCACACTGAGCGACGAGTATCGCATGAGTGCACAGCAGACTGCCGACCTTCTGAACGAACTGATTCTGAAGAGTCAGGAGATTCTGGAGAACCATCCTTTCAACGTGGCACGCAAGGAGCGTGGCGAGCGCATGGCCAACATCATCTGGCCTTGGGGCGGCGGCTACCGTCCGCACATGCTCACCCTCTCGCAGATGTATCCGCAGATTAAGAAGGGTTCCGTGATTTCGGCAGTGGATCTGATTCGTGGCATCGGTCATTATGCAGGTCTCCGCAACATCATCGTTGAGGGGGCTACGGGTCTTGCCAACACCAACTACGAGGGCAAGGCGGCTGCGGCTATCCAGGCCTTGAAGGATGGCGATGATTTCGTGTATGTTCACGTAGAGGCGAGCGACGAGGCGGGCCATGATGGCGACCTGGAGCTGAAGCTCAAGACCATCGAGAATCTCGACCAGCGCCTCATCAAGCCTATCTTCGACGAGGTAAGCACCTGGGATGAACCAGTCTGCATCGCCGTATTGCCTGACCACCCTACTCCTGTGGAGATTCGCACCCACGTTAAGGAGCCGGTTCCTTTCATTATCTATTATCCAGGCATTGAGCCGGATAGCGTAGAGAAATACGATGAGGAGAGTTGCGTGAGCGGAAGCTACGGCTTGCTGCAGTTGCAGGACTTCATGAACGCATTTATGGCAATTAATTAAAAATCAAGAACTTAATGATAGCCACACACTCTCTCAAGCAAAGAGGCTAATCATAAAGTTCAATGTTCAAAATTCAAAGTTCAAAGTAAAAAAATGAAATATTATTCAACAAATAAGAAAGCACCAATCGCCGATTTGCACAAGGCGGTAGTTAAGGGTTTGGCAGAAGACCGTGGTCTCTATATGCCAGAAATCATCAAGAAGTTGCCACAGGACTTCTTCGACAACATCGAGAAGCTGAGCTTCCAGGAGATTGCCTACAAGGTAGCTGACGCCTTCTTCGGCGAGGATGTGGATGCAGATTCACTGAAGAAGATTGTTTATGACACCCTGGCGTTCGACTGCCCAGTGGTTGAGGTGGAGCCAAACATCTACTCGCTGGAGTTGTTCCATGGTCCTACCCTCGCCTTCAAGGATGTGGGTGCCCGTTTCATGGCCCGTCTGCTTCAGTACTTCGTACGCCAGGAAGGCAAGGAGGAGGTGAACGTGCTCGTAGCAACATCGGGTGATACGGGTTCTGCCGTAGCCAATGGCTTCCTCGGCGTGGAGGGAATCCATGTTTACGTGCTCTATCCAAAGGGCAAGGTGAGCAAGATTCAGGAGAGCCAGTTTACTACACTGGGTCAGAACATCACTGCCCTTGAGGTGGATGGCGTGTTCGACGACTGCCAGGCACTGGTGAAATCTGCGTTCATGGACGAGGAGCTGAACAAGCACATGAAGCTGACTTCTGCCAACTCTATCAACGTGGCCCGCTTCCTGCCTCAGGCATTCTACTATTTCAACGCCTACGCCCGCATGAAGGAGAAGGGCTTGGCCGACAAGCTGGTAATCTGTGTGCCTAGCGGTAACTTCGGCAACATCACAGCCGGACTCTTCGGTCATGAGATGGGCTTGCCTATCCATCGCTTCATCGCAGCCAACAACGCCAATGACATCTTCTACGAGTATCTGCAGACTGGCAAGTACAATCCTCAGCCTAGCAAGCAGACCATCGCCAATGCCATGGATGTGGGTGATCCATCTAACTTCGCCCGTATCTACGACCTCTACAAGGGCGACCACGATGCCATTGCTGCCTACATCAGTGGTGCAACCTATAAGGATGATCAGATTGCAGACACCATGAAGAAGTGCTACAATGAAACCAAGTATGTACTTGACCCTCATGGTGCTTGCGGTTATCAGGCATTGAAGGAACAGTTGAAGCCGGGCGAGGTAGGTGTGTTCCTGGAGACAGCTCACCCAGCCAAGTTCAAGGAGAAAGTGGACAGCATTCTCGGAACAGACATCGAGATTCCAGCCCGCCTTGCAGAGTTCATGAAGGGCGAGAAGAAGAGCATCCAGATGACCAAGGACTTTGCTTCGTTCAAGAACTATCTGATGAATGAATAATATACAATTATGATGAAAATCGTAATTTTAGACGGATATGCAGCCAACCCAGGCGATTTGGATTACCATCGCCTGGAGCAGCTTGGCGAAGTAGTGGTTTATCCACGAACCTCTGACGAGGAAAAGGTGGAGCGTGCCAAGGATGCAGACATCATCTTATTGAATAAGGTGCAGATGGATGCAGAGACCCTGGCGCAGCTTCCCCAACTGAAATACATCGGCATTCAGGCCACGGGCTTCAACGTGGTTGACATTGAGGCGGCGAAGAAGCTGGGCATCATCGTAACCAACATTCCGGCCTACAGCACGGATAGCGTGGCGCAGATGACATTCGCACTGATTCTTGCCATTGCCAACCGCGTGGAGCATTACACCCAGGAAAACCGCAACGAGCGCTGGGCTTACAACAAGGATTTCTGTTATTGGGACACCCCATTGATGGAGCTTGCCGGCAAGACCTTCGGTATCATGGGACTGGGTAATATCGGAATGAAGGTGGCCAACATCGCCCGCCAGTTTGGTATGAACATCTGTGCCTGCACCAGCAAGCCATCCAGTTCCCTGCCTGAGTGGATTCAGAAGGTAAGCAAGGAGGGGTTGCTTTCTACGAGCGATATTCTCTCGCTGCATTGTCCGCTTTCTGATGATACCTATCATTTCATCAATGCCGAGAACATTGAGAAGATGAAGGATACGGCTATTCTGATCAATACGGGACGTGGAGCACTGGTAGATGAGGCTGCCGTTGCTGCAGCTCTTCGTGTCGGAAGCCTGGGTGCCTATGGTGCTGACGTGATGGAACAGGAGCCTCCTTCGAAGGAGAATCCGCTGTTTGATGAGCCTAATGCTTATCTCACTCCTCACATAGCCTGGGCAACCTACGAGGCACGCGAGCGACTGAACAAGCAGGTGGCTGCCAATGTTGAGGCTTTCATCAACGGAAAGCCAATCAACGTGGTGAATCCCTAAGATGGAATTTTAAAAATAAAATACTTCAATAAAAAGAGGCTGGTGCACATCGCATCAGCCTCTTCTTTTTATTTTATTGAAATATAATTGATTATTTGCAACCAATCATGATTATTCTGTAACCAGAGTAAATTCTGCACCAGAAGCGAAATCCTGTCCGTTCTGCTCATTCAAGGCGCGCAGGCGAACGTAGCGGGCTTTCACCGGCTTGCCGAACATCACCTTCTGAAGCTTGGCACTCTTCTCGAACTTACCCTTCAAGATAGGGTTGCCCCAGTTCTTGTTGTCGTTGCTTACGTAAATCTCGTAATCCTTGATGCAGCCGTTCAGCGAACCATCCTGGCGAGGCAGATAGGTGAAGCCCTTGATAACCTTCTCCTTACCGGAATCGAAGTCTACCCAGTGAGGGTACTTCGCCAAAGTGATGGAATACATCGTGTGCCAGAAGGTTGAAGGGTCGCCATCTACCAAGTAAGACGCATCGCCCTCATCTGGTTCCTGGCTCGAAGCAAAGGCTATCTGCAAACCGGCGCTCTGCTGGTTCTGCTTCATCTGCTTCATCATCTCCTTCGCCATCTCTCTGCCCGTGGCAGAAACCTTCACCAGGTTACCCAGCTCTGATTTTCGGTTTCATCATCCGTCCAGCCGTGAAATCAGAGC
>CAKQCH010000081.1:0-11965 GCA_934216735.1 uncultured Prevotella sp. | reverse complement strand
CTTTATAAAAAGATAGACTTGGTTTATTGAGCTTTGAATTCCAAAATCAAATTTGCTTCATATTCGTTTAATCAGTACAGCACGTTGTACTCCTGAAACAGTTATTCGTTAACTGTACCAAAAGCCAACTTTTACTGCGATACAGTTATTCGTTAACTTTATCTTTTGCCACAAAAGAGACAGATAACTGACCGATATTTATTGTATCAACACTCTAACTTTAACTAAAAAGCGCTTTTTTGAACATAAATGAGGAAAAGTTGACATGTTTTAGTTAATAAAGTGTTAAACACGTTTTGAAATGATTGTTGTTTCAGAAATCTTCCTACCTTTGCACCCGATAAAGTTAACGAATAACTGTATCACTAAATTCACGTTTTCCAGTACTTTTTCCCTTTTTTATTTGGCGGTTTGGAATTATCTCTATACCTTTGTCTTCGATATAAACAATAAAAGCAAAAAGTTAAACCATCAATTATTCAAGGGATATGGCTATGAGTTTTTTCGGACTAAAGAATCGTTTCGCATGTATTGCAGGTTTTATAATGAATGACAAGAAGGGAATCAAACTCATTGATTTTGCCAGAAAATATGCCTTGGATAGATTGAAACCGGGACAGAAAACGTATCAGGGAAGATGCGGGAGCGTACTTACCATGGTGAAGCACCTGGAGAATTTTCAGAAGAAATACAAGAAGGAGAAATACGGAGCAGACCAGATGCTGCTGAAAGATGTGGATGTGGAATTCTGCAAGCAGTTTATCGACTATCTCTACCATGCCAACGACTTGCATCATGATATGAAGAAAAACAAGAAACTATCGGAAAGCACCATCAAGCAGAAGGTTCAGAACCTGAAATCCGTGCTGCAGGAAGCTGTAAAACTGGGCTATCTGAAGGAGAATCCATTCCAGCTTCTCCCCTCCTCTTATCATATAAAACCAGTTCAGAAGGAAAAGGCTACGCTTTCTGATGAGGAAATGAAGAAACTGGTGGCGGCACCTTGCCAGAAACCTCTGGTGAAGGAAGCCTATTGCCTGAGCTGCTTTACAGGACTTAGAGAAAGCGACATCTTCACCCTGTCTTCCGACGACATCATGGAGGAAGATGGGGTTTATTATATCCATAAAAAGATGCAGAAGACGCAGCGCATGATCCACATCCCGCTATCGAAGGAATCGGTGGAGATACTGCGAAACATCAGAAAGAACCAAATGATAGATTCAGATACAAAAAAGGGAAATGATACAAAAGAAGGAAATGAGGGAGAACCCTTCTGCTATTTCTCCCGTCTTTCGCAGCATCATCTGAATGAACATCTAAAAAAATGGCTTGCTGATAACCAAATTACCAGCAAGCCAATCACTTTCCATTGTGCGCGCCATACCTATGCCTCTCGCCTTCTGAAGCAGGGCGTGGATATCTACACCATCTCCCAACTTCTGGGTCATAGCTGCATACAGACCACACAGAAATATCTGCATATCGGCAACAAGTGCCTGGCAGAAGCCAACAATAAAATCAGTCTGGGACTATCCTTGCAGGCAGCCTGTTAGAACTTAACCTCGTAGGTCTTGCCCTTCTGAGTCTTCATCTTTTTCACCTTATCTCCATATCTTACCTGGCAAGGTTCGCCGGAACCGGAGAGGATGACAGCCTTGGTAAGGCGACCGTTATCCCAATAGATATCTACCGTGAAGTTACCCTTGGCACGGAGGCCCTTGATGGAACCCTTCTGCCATGCATCAGGCAGGGCTGGGAGGAGATGGATAAAGCCCATGTGACTCTGCATCAGCATCTCGGTGACACCCGCAGTGCCGCCAAAGTTACCGTCTATCTGGAATGGGGCATGCGTATCCCAAAGATTATCCAGCGTACCGTTCTTCAACAGGTTTCCATAAAGCTTGTAGGCATGATTGCCATCGTGCAGACGAGCCCACTGGTTCAACTTCCAGCCCATAGACCATCCCGTGGCACCATCACCACGATGCTCCAACACCACCTTGGAAGCCTTCGCCAGCTCAGGAGTGGTGATAGGCGAAATGGTGCGGCCCGGATGCAAACCGAAAAGATGGTTCACATGGCGATGCTCATCCTTAGGATCATCAATATCCTTAGACCACTCCATCAACTGACCATAACGGCCTATCTGATAAGGAGCAATATGCTTCAGGGCATCTTCCCACTGCTTGCGATCCTTGGCATCCTTGCCCAATATCTTGCTAGCCTCCACCGCATCGAGCAGAATCTCACGAATCACGGCATGAGCGAAGGTGGCACCCTCGTCTATCGGTCCGTGCTCAGGAGAGGTGGAAGGAGCCGCTGTATAGACGCCATCCTTGCGATGCCACAGATAATCCGCAGCAAAGTTGGCACTTCCCTTGATGATATCGTATGCAGTCTCGCTCAGGAACTTCTTATCACGGGTATAGTCGTAATAATCCCAGAGATGGGTAGCCAACCATGGACCGGCGAATGGTGAAAAGTTCCACGACATATCTTCGCTTGCCAGCGGAGAGGTAAAGCCGAAGATATTGCTGGATACAGATGTGGTCCAGCCACGAGTACCATAATATGACTTGGCTGTCTTCTCGCCCGGCTTCACCTGTGTCTGGATGAAGTCGAAGAGCGGAAGCTCGCACTCACTCAGGTTGGTGGTGCAGGCTGGCCAGTAGTTCATCTGGAGATTGATGTTGTTATGGTAGTCAACACGCCAAGGACCATCCACGTTGTTATGCCATACCCCCTGCAGGTTGGCTGGCATGTTGCCAGGACGGGAAGAGGCGATGAGGAGATAGCGGCCAAACTGATAGTAGAGCTGCTCCAGATAGAAATCCTTGGCACCCTTGCGATAGTTAGCCAGGCGCTGGTCGATAGGCATATCGTTGGCGTTATCCACATCGTTCAGGTTCAGACTTACCCGATTGAACAGGCGACTGTAATCCTTGTAATGCTCGTCGAGCAACAGCGCATAGCCCTTGCCCTCGGCCTTGCTCACCCAATCCTGGGTGGTAGCCAGCGGATCCACGCCCACATAGGTCTTAGGATTATTATAATCCGGATTATTGTTTGCCTTATAATCGGTATCGGCAGAAATGAGGAAAACCACCTCATCGGCACCCTTCACGGTCAGTTTTCCGCCTTCGTTAGAGAGGCTACCGCCCTTGTTGATGGCACGGATGCGAATGGCATACTGCATATCGTTATTATCGAGATGGGCATTCCAAAGTAAGCCGTTCTTGCCGTCAGCCACCATCGTGCCTGTAGAGACAGGATTAGGCGCATAAGAGAACACGAGATTCTGCTTGCCCGGACGGGAAGCCCTATAGCGGATAGCCATCACATTGGCAGGATAAGAGATGAAATACTCACGCTGATATCTTACGCCATCCTTGACGAAGGAAACCGAAGCCAAAGCTGAATCAAGCGACAAGGCACGGCGATAACCAGACATGCCCACAGTGCTCAGTCCCGTCTCGATATACGCCTCGCCCATTGTGGTAAAGCTACCGAAGCGGAATGGGTCCTCGGCATAAGATTCGTAAGGCACAGGACTGTTGAAGTTCTTGCGGGTGAGCTGGGATGCCTTTTCCCAATCGTTGGCAGCGAAGGCATCTCTGATTTCCTGCATCACATAGGCAGAATTCTTGTTCACATTCCAATAATAGGCTGCGCCCTTCCTGGTGTTCGGACCGCCACGCCAGAGTGTCTTCTCGTTCAGCGTGATGCGCTCTGCCTCCACGGAACCCAGGATATTGGCACCGATGCTGCCATTACCGATAGGCAACGACTTAGACTCCCAATCCGGATCGGGATTGCGGGCGGTATCACCAGCCGAGATAGGCTTCTTGTTCGTCCATTTCTCAGGATGGCCGCCATACCAGATCTGCTGTCCCTTCAGGGTGACAGGCGTGTCGAACCAATAAGATAACTGTGTCTGCTGCTGTGCTGAAGCCTGAAGCGCCCCCATCATAGCGAAAGTTAGGATAGTTGTAATTTTCTTACTCATGGTTTTATAAATTTACGTATCATGTTATTTTCAAAATCTTCGGTACAAAAATACAATTATTATCCGAGATTACAAAATATATCATAAAAAAAACGAGGAAAACTAGCATTTTTTAAATACTAGCTGTCCTCGTTTAATTATTTCTTTGCTAATTCCTCAGCATATTATTCGATTATACTCTGCTTAATACCACTGCACGGCATTAGAATAGCCGCTTCGCTTGTCATACTTCAAGGCATCCGTCAATGTGGCTGCATTGCATCGGAAGGTGAAGTTGTAGCTGGTGTATGGTGCAAGTACCACCGAACAGCTCATGTTGAAGCAGTGGAGGTCGCGCGCCAGACTGGCTGTGGTCATACTGATTTTCGAGTTGTCGAAATCATAACCAGAAGAGAAGCTGATGTTCCAGCCGTCGCTGATGCGGATGTTACCACTCATGTTCAGCGTCTGGGTGAACTTATACGGATAGCGCATCGTCTTCTCGTTGAACTTCTCACGGCGGGTATCCTCACGCATGGTGACACCATATCCGAAGGTGAGCGACCAAGGCATCTTGAATGCCATGTAGCCATCCGAGTCGGTCTTAGCCTTTCCGCCTCCGCTCTTTTTGGCAGCCGTCTTACCCTTTTCGATATTATCATCCACGTTGCTCTCGATGTCGGTATCCAAGCCTTCATCGTCGTCATCCTTACGCTTGTTCTTGTCGCGGTCGTCCTCATCGCTGCCGCCACCGAAGAGTTTCTTCAGTTTTTCCGGATTCAGCGTGAACGAGAAGTTCTGCGACATACCTTGGAATCGTCCGAATCGACCTTTGCCCCACTCCGTGTGGTTACCCACATACACGTTGCCTTTATCGTCCATCTCGTAGGCATAGGTAGCGAACACGGCATTCATGTTGAATGTATAGTTCTTCCACCACTTCAGGCGCAGGTTGATGTTCATATCACTCCAAGGGCGCACCTTGGCTGCGGTGTTATAGCTCATGTTGATGTCGAACGCATCAATGAGACTCACCTTCTTCAAGCTATCGTTCTTATCCCTCCATTTCATTTCCAGGTTGTTGCCCAGGGTAAACGAAATATTTCCGCTCTTTCCCTTGCCCGGCACACCATAAAGGGCGTTCTGATAAGGCGAATAGCTTACCAGCGACACATTGCCGTCGGCATCGGTCTTCTGATAAGTATCCCAGTAGCCATAGCGGGATGCTCCGAAATCTGGCGCATAACTGAAATTCACCGTTGGGGTAATGACGTGGCGGATCCTGTCTATCCTATTGCCGAACAGCTTGCGGTTAGGAATCCAGAAGCCATAAATCTTCGTACTCATACCCACGCTCATGTTCCAGTTATATACGTTGTGGAAGCCGTAGGTGGTATCGCACACCTCCTTTTGGGTGGTGGCATCCCACGATTTCTCCACCTTGTTGGTGTACATACGGTCGGTGAAATTGAACGACGGCGTTACATTGAGATACTTGAAGAGGGTGAACGATGCGCTCACCGGAATCTGATGCTGCCATCCGTTGCGCCAATCCTTGATGAGGGAGCTGTGCATCAGCTTATCCTCCTTGGTATTGATGCTGTTGGAGATGTGGCCCGTATAGCTCATGGCAATCTTCTCGTACCATTTCTCGTCGCCCACCATCTTCTTTCTGCGGAACGGATAGAAGCGCGAGATGCTGATGTTCAGGTCGGGCAGCGTCATGGCTATCGACGAGTCGCGCATATTCTGCGAGAGGTTGGCGGTAGAGCTGAGCGACATTCCGATGCTCGAGAAGTTGGTGCTCCAGCTTACGGAAGAGGTTCTCGTACTCTGCGTCATCGTCTGCGGATTGTAGAGCGAGTTGAGGTTATTGCGCTCGTAGCTCGATGTGGCGAAGTTGACGCTTGCCGAAAGCGAACTGAACGGATTTGCCTTCGAGTCCTGGCGATGGCTCCACTGAATCTTGAAACTCTCCTGCTCAGTGAAGTCAGGCATGCCCTTATCGCCATTCTTGGTATCCTGATAGCTGAAGTAGAACGAGCCGGAATACTTGTATCGCTTGCGATAGTTGCTGGCTGCCGAGATACCCCAGGAACCCTTGGTGTAGATTTCACCCAACAGTTTCAAATCCCATTTATCATTCATGGCGAAGTAATATCCGCCATCACGCAGATAGAAGCCTCGTGCCGTTTCGTCGCCATAGGTAGGCATGATGAAACCGCTGCTGTAGCTCTTGGTGAACGGGAAGAATCCGTATGGGATGGCAAGCGGCATAGGCACATCGCAGACCACGAGATAAGCCGGTCCGAAAACCACGTCCTTGCCCGGTCGCATCTTAGCCCTGGAGAGCGAGATATAGAAATCAGGGTGCGGATCATCGCAGGTGGTATATCTGCCATGCTGCAGATAGATGACACCCGAGGAATCTCGCTTCGACTTCATACCCGTGAGGAATCCATCCTGCTGCTCAGTATATACATTATTAATAAGGGCCTTCTTGCTCTTGAAGTTGAACTTGATGGTATCGGTGTCGTAAGTATCACTGCCCATCTTGAAGACAGGTTTACCCTTCACGCCACCCTCCTCCGTAGAGTCGGCGGTACCGCTCGCCCTGACGTTGCTCTTGTCCAAATCCATTGAGATGCGGTCGGAGGTGAGATCCATGTTCTCGTACTTCACGTTCGAGTTGCCATAGAGATGCGCCACCTTGCTGTGGGCATCATACACCAGCGAGTCGTCGGCCTGATAATTGACAGGTGCGTCGATGCCGCCCGACTTCTTTCGATTGATACTATCGAGCCGGATGCTGTCATCCACCACCTTATTGTGTTTCCATATAGCCTTCTGCAGGGAATCCATCTTCGTGGTATCGCTGGCGGCATCATCCTCCAGGGAATTAACGACGGCAGGCATACCCGGGTTTGCCACCATCATGGTAGCGATGGAGGCAAGCAACAGAACAGCTATGGTTGATTGTTTTCTCATTCAGAAAAATATTAGAGTTTCATAAACCCAATAAAACTTCAGAAAATTATATTCTACTTTTCAAACATCCGCTCCCACTGTTGGAAGCGCTTTACTCCTTCCTCGCCAAACTTAGCGAGACTTTTCTCTGCCTTTTCTATACTCTTTTCCTTATCGAGATGAGTCTTACTGAAGAATTTATCAGCATAGCAGATTACCTTCTCCTCCATGGTTTCAGGCAGAAAATCCTGATGAGGCAGAGGCAGTTGCTGCTTCTCTATCTGCTCTTTGGTGATGCCGGCACCGGTGTGGCGCTCGCATACCCGAGCATGACGCTCATACCCTTCCTTGCGCAGGATCTCGGCTCCCAGTCTTCCGTGGCAGATGTATGGCTGCGAGCCAAAACACTGGATGCCAGGTGCATCGGTGAGGAAGATTCCCAAGTCGTGAAGCATGGCTGCCTCCTCGATAAACTGTGCGTCGAGCTGCAATTCGGGATGATACGAAACAATCTGTAGCGCTTTTCGCGCTACAGATTGACTATGTGTGATGAGGATATGACGAAGCTCATTATCCTCAGGATAATACTTATCAATAATTGCTTGATAATTCATAAATTTAATGTTTACTCAGCGTTTCGCTCAATGTAAGCGATGACGTCACCCTTGCGGATCTTGCTGCCCTGCTTGGCATTGATTTCTACGAGCTTACCACCCAAAGCGGCAGGTACAGTCTCAAACTCACCCCATGGAGTGAGGATATAGCAGAAGGCATCACCTTCGTTGTACTCCTTGCCAATGAATGGCTCTACAGCTGGCTGGCACTCGCCCTCGCCCTGGAACTCCCAGAAAATCTGACCGGCTACTGGTGATACGATGGCATCAGCCTTGGCGTGCTTGAACTCTGCGAGCTGAGCTGGAGTCAAGGTGCTGCCGAGCTTAGCATCCTTTGCCTTCTGGAGGTCAGCCAGGAAGTTCTTCTTAGCCTGACCGCTCTTGAAGTTGCGATACTGCTCTGGGTGCATAGCGAGCTCGAAGAGTTCCTCGTCGTCCTGACCATACTCCCATCCGTTCTCGTCCATCTCCTTCTTGAAGTCGTCGAGTGCATTAGTAAGCAATGTATGAGCATCAACATCTGTGAACTCACGGCCCTGCTTCTTGGCAAGCTCTACGAGTTCTGGATCAATCTCTCCAGGAATCTTACCACTCTTACCGAGAATCATACCCCACATAGAATCGTCCATCATTACGAAGCGGCCCTTGCCCTGCTCCATGGTGAGGAGGTTCATCAATGAGATGTTCTTTACATACTGGCTGAATGGTGTTACCAATGGAGGGTAACCTACGCGTGGCCATACATACTCTACCTCGTCGAAGAGCTTGATCAGGAGGTCGTCCATAGACAACTCTTCCTCACCCTTCTTCTTGCGGATGTTGTTGATGGTCTGACGCATACCACCGAGGTCTGCCATCATAGAACCCATCATACCGCCAGGGAGACCGCAACCGAGCAACAATGAAGACATAATCTTATTGCCTGGGTTGATGAAGTAGCCCAACCACTCGTCGATGAACTCCTGAGTCATGGCACGAGCCTTCATGTAAGCACTCATATTGATTTCTGGTACCTCGAAGCCCTCGTTCTTCAGCATGCTGATAACAGAGATGACGTCTGGGTGAACCTTACCCCATGACAATGGCTCGATGGCTGTATCGATGATGTCGGCACCATTGTTGCAGACCTCGAGGATAGAAGCCATAGAGAGACCAGGACCAGAGTGACCGTGGTACTGAATGATGATCTGTGGATACTTGTCCTTAATCATCTTGGTAAGCTTACCGAGGAATGCAGGCTGACCGATACCAGCCATATCCTTCAAGCAGATTTCCTCTGCACCGGCAGCGATGAGCTGGTCGGCGATGTTCATATAATATTCGAGAGTATGAACAGGAGAGTTGGTGATACAGAGCGCACACTGTGGAGTCATGCCACCCTCCTTAGCCCACTTGATAGAAGGAATGATGTTGCGCACATCGTTCAAGCCATCGAAGATACGGGTGATGTTGGTACCCTGCTTAGCCTTTACCTTGTACATGAGGGCACGTACATCGTCTGGCACTGGATACATACGAAGAGCGTTCAATCCACGGTCGAGCATGTGAGTCTTGATGCCCACCTCGTTAAATGGCTTACAGAATGCACGAACTGCATCATTAGGATTCTCACCAGCAAGGAGATTAACCTGCTCGAAAGCACCACCATTGGTCTCTACACGGCTGAAGCAACCCATTTCAATGATAACTGGGGCAATCTTAGCCAACTGGTCTTTGCGTGGCTGGAACTTACCAGAACTCTGCCACATGTCTCGATAAACGAGACTGAACTGAATTTTCTTCTTCATTCTTATTCTTAAATTTCTTATATTCCTATTATATATAAAAAAGGTATAGGACTTGTCTTGCCTCTGAAGCCAAAGCCATCATATTCTCTTCTGAAAACTATCAGAAAGCTTATTGAAAGCCATCAGAAAGCCCAGACATTCCATACCAAGGTGCAAAATTAGACAAAAAAATCGAGAAATCGGTCTAATCTCCTTTTTTTTTAATTTTATTATGTAATCTTCTTACTTTATCTCAACTCTCGCTTCAACTTTTCGCTGAGTTTGGCAGCAGCTGCATTTGCCTTGGCATTCACGGCGCGGGCATCCTTGCTACGTTTGTAGCCTGTCACTACGCCGGCACTGTTGCGCAGAGCCAGAGAATCGCCCTTCATGTAGACAAAGGAGAGGGTATCGTAGGTGGTCTTCTCGTTAACCACCATCTCTCCCAACTCCCTTCTGCCTTTCACCAGAATCAGCTTGCCGTTATAAGGATGCCATTCCGTATAGAAAGGTACTTCAGGATATTCCACTGGGCTATCATCCTCCACACCGGCATTTGCCATCACATGCCCCACGGAGAGCGCCTCGCTCATGCGCTTCAGAGTGAAGCCATACTGGCGTGGCACCATATAATTCTCTACGATGCTATCGGGCATATTGGCAAGAATGCGCGCCTGTTGGCGCTTCGACAGATGCGAAACATCACGCAGTCGAGGCATCACAGGATAGGTCCAGGTGGCCTTCAGCTTGTCGAGGTCTATCACCATATCCGCCCCATTGCGGTCGTTCTTGCCGGTGCAAGGCATCACGCAGATCCAGTCGCCTATTTCAATGTCGCCAAACACCTGATGGTTTCTGCTGGCATCCAGGATATTATATCTCACGGGGTCGCCGCCGCCATTGGGCAGCAGCACCACGGCAGTATCAGAACAGCCCATGCAGGCGAGTCCGTAGATAGCTTTATCGCCCTTGGCAGGCTTGGAAAGACTGATGGCTAGCTTGGAATTATCCATGCGTGGAGGGCGCTTATCACCCCTATGGCACGCCGCCAGCGCCAGCACAGCCAGCGCCATCGCCCCCCATGTCTTGATTTTCATTGTCATATCACTCATTAATCTAGCTAATTTTTTCTGCAAAACTACTATAAATATTTGAAAGAGCCAAATCATCAAGCCCAAAAATGAAGAAAACACGGCAATTATGCTAAAAAAAACGGCTCGAAATTTTGTATTGTCTGTAATTCTCCGTAACTTTGCAGCCGTTTTCGGAAATTCAATTCCGCAATTCAGTAAAATAGGATAATACATAAAAAACAGATATGACAAATAATACGAACAAGCACACCTTGCCTGTCTGGACTGAGGTGGAATACACAGCATTATGTAAGAACCCTTACTTATCCTCTCCTTTCTTTATCCCTAAGGAGTCGAAGGTTTTTCTCTGCCGTGAAGACGGCAGTAAGGAGGAACAGCGAATGATTTTCCTCGTCTTCAAATCGGTTTCCGCTACCGAAGAGGACGAATGGGAAGATGACCCAATGCCGGGTCTGATTCAGGTGAAACCACTTGAGGACGACGATACGGAGGTTTACGAACCAGCCACCGTGGTCTATCTGGGTCAAGACATCGACGACTTCATCCAGGTGACAGCCGAGGATGACAGCACCATCACCTTCGACATCTATTGGCGTCATGGCGACGTGAAGGTGGAGAAGGCAGAGAAGACAGACGACGGATTTGTATGCAAGAAGGAAGACTTCGGTGACGAGGGTCTACGCCTGACGCTGATTCCAGAGGAGGGCGATCCTTTCACCATGAACATCCAGATTCCTTATATCGGTTTCTCTCTCTATGATGCCGACAACAACAAGGTGCACGAGGAGATTGAGATTCCGCACGACCAGGTGGACAACTACCGTTATGAGTTCGTGGGCGATGACAACAACGACCGCTTCACCTTGCAACTCGACGAGAACAAGTTGGTATATCTCTGCGTATTGCGCCACGAGGATGCCCAGCTGGTGGTACGCGACCAGCGCCAGCGCCTTGCCGTGGTTGACCAGATTCCATCAGAGGGAAAGTTGAGCGAGCTGATGATGAATGCTCACTCTGCACTTATCAAGAACAAGAACTACCGTTGGCGCATCAATATTGCAGGCAGTTCTATTGCCCGCGAGGCAGAAATGGAGATTAATCCGGAAAGTCTGGTAAGCTTCATCAAGGAGCAGATGGCTAAGGGCATTGACATGGATACCCTAGGACAGCAGCTCATTGCCATGGAGCAGAAGTATCTGTTCCAGTGGTTCTGGCTGAAAGACAGCGACTGGAGTCACGACGACCCTATGTTCGACATGTTCATGAACCAGCTTGTAGCCTTCTCGTTCGTTACCCAGAAGCCAATTCAGGGCGACCAGTTGCAGGCTCGCAACAACAAGCGCAAGATTAAGCGTTGCGCCAAGCTCATCAAGGCTCATCAGAAGGGTGAAATCAGCCTCTGGGATGAGGAAGAGGAGCAGCGCAAGGAGATTCTGCATCTCTTCAGCACCTTCCACAGTCCATTCGTTGAGACTTTGGAATCACTGAAAGATGAAGAAGGAGAAGAATAAAAGTATTATATGAGTATTTTATAAG
>CAKQCH010000080.1:0-11966 GCA_934216735.1 uncultured Prevotella sp. | reverse complement strand
ATATCGAGTTATAAGATATCGAGAAGTTCCTCGAATCTTGAAATACGACGGAGCTTGGGATGTTCAAATTCCTCTGTCTTTTCATGCGCCCATGTGGTATGAAAAGGGATATGGACAGCCGAAGCTCCGATTTTTAATGCCGGAGCAATATCGCTTTTGAAGCTATTGCCCACCATCACGAGTTCAGCAGGACTCACTTCCAACTCCCTGCAAAGACGACGATAAGCCTCGGGAGTCTTATCGCTCACGATGCTCACCACATCGAAATAACGCTGCAACCCCGAACGCCACAACTTGTTTTCCTGGTCCATCAACTCACCTTTAGTAAAAACAGCAAGCTTGTATTTCAAGGACGCATTTCCTGCATTTTGCATGAATCTATCCTTCAGACAGGCTATCGTCTTCTCTACGCCCTCCAATGGTTTGGCATCGAGATGCAGCAGACTCTTGCCCAAATCCACTATCTGGGCAATGACGTTTGCCTCCACCTTTCCATGGCTCACCTTTACGGCATTCTCCACCAGCGAGATGGTGAACGCCTTGCAGCCGTAACCCAAGTCGGGCATATTCTTACTCTCCGTTTCCAGGAGGGCTGCAGAAATTTCCTTCTCGTTTCCATACTCCGAAAGCAGATCGCAATACTCATGTTCCACTTCCTCGAAGTAGTTTTGCAAAGCCCACAACGTATCATCGGCATCAAAAGCTATCGCTTTGATATGTTCAAATTGTTTCATCATATTCTTTTTTCTTTTCTAATATTATCGGAAAATCATGCTTTTTATTATCTTTATCCCCTGTTTTCTTTCTTTTCCCGACAAACTACATTCATCTATTTTATTGTAAAAAATGAGCCATTTCTCCATTTTAACCAGATTGTAACATCTGTTTAAATTACCTGTAATATCCCTTACGTACCTTTGCACCCGAAAACGAGGGGGAAGAAGGATAACTTCAAAAAGAGAACAATTCCAAAAGGGAAAAGCCCCCATTCATTAAACATTAAACAATAAACAATAAATATTAATATAATGAGTACGATTTATCTTTGTATCGTGATCTTCCTGCTCTGTTTGGCAGTGTTTGATCTCTTCGTAGGAGTCAGCAACGATGCTGTTAACTTCCTGCAATCTGCCATCGGAGCTAAGGTGGCTAAGTTTCGCACGGTGCTGATCATCGCATCCTGCGGTGTGGTACTGGGTGCCATTATGTCATCGGGAATGATGGATATCGCCCGACACGGTATCATGAGTCCAGACCACTTCACCTTCGAGGAAGTGATGACGCTTTTCCTAGCCGTCATGGTGACGGATGTGATTATCCTGGATGTGTTCAACACGCTGGGTATGCCAACCTCCACCACCGTTTCGCTGGTGTTCGAGCTATTGGGAGGTGCCTTTATCCTCGCTACATTGAAGATGTACGGAGACGACAGTCTGAACTACGGTGTCTTGCTGAACAGTAACAAGGCATTGGAGGTAATCATGGGTATCTTCTCATCTGTCATCATCGCCTTCGTATTCGGTGCCTTCGTAATGTGGCTTTCACGTATCATCTTCACCTTTAATTATCGCAAGCATTCTCGCTACAGCATCGCCATCTTCGGCGGTATCGCTTTCACTGCCCTCTCTTACTTCATCTTTATGAAGGGCTTGGGTAAGAGTCCTTACCTGCCTGCAGAATGGCGCAATTATATCGACCAGAACCTTGGCTTGCTGCTCTGCATCACCTTCGTGGGTTCTGCCATCGTGATGGAGTTCCTGCATCTCTGCCGTATCAACATCTTCAAGTTCACCGTGCTGATGGGTACTTTCGCCCTGGCGATGGCTTTCGCCGGTAACGACCTGGTTAACTTCATTGGTGTGCCTCTGGCTGGCCTTTCTTCTTATCAGGACTATATGGCGAATGGAAATGGTGCTGCTCCAGACCAGTTTATGATGACTTCTCTGATGGATAGCGCCAAGACTACCCCAGTATATCTTCTCGCAGCCGGTGCGGTGATGATCATCGCCATGGCTACTTCCAAGAAGGCTCAGAACGTGATCAAGACTTCTGTGGACTTGAGCCGTCAGGACGAGGGCGACGAGATGTTCGGAAGCTCTTCAGCAGCCCGCGTGATTGTACGCAACTGCCAGGCCACAGATTCATGGTTGAAGCAGTTCTTGCCAAAGTCTTTGATGAACTGGATCAACAGCCGATTCGACAAGAACGATGTAGAGTTGGAAGAAAGCGCTGCCTTCGACGTGGTTCGTGCAGCAGTAAACCTGGTATTGGCAAGTATGCTTATCACCATCGGTACCAACCTGAAGTTGCCTCTCTCTACTACCTACGTTACCTTTATGGTGGCTATGGGTTCTTCACTTGCCGATAGAGCTTGGAGCCGTGAGAGTGCCGTGTTCCGAGTAACCGGTGTATTGAGTGTGATTGGTGGTTGGTTCATCACAGCCGGTGTGGCTTTCGCAGCCTGCGGCATTGTTTGTATCATCATGCACTTCGGCGGTGTAGGTATCCAGACCTGCTTCATGGCATTGGTTATCTTCCTGCTCATCCGCAGCAACATCCAGTATAACAAGAAGGCAAAGGAGGAGAGCAAGGGCAGCACCTTCCAGCTGATGATGCGCTCACACGATCCAGAGATTGTATGGGATTTGCTTCGCCGCCAGGTATCACGCACCCAGGCTTACGTTTGCCACTTCGCCCTGAACGAGTTCAACCAGATTATGGATGGGCTTGCCAACGAGAAGCCTAAAGAGCTTCGCCATGCCAACAAGGAGTTGAAGAAGGAGCAGGATATGCTGAAGAAGCTCCGTCGTCAGGAGATGCTCGGCTTGAAGAAATCGCCAATGGAGATTGCCATCGAGCGCAACACCTGGTTCCATCTGGGAGCCAACAGCAACCAGCAGTTTATCTACTCTCTGCGTCGTATGCTCGACCCTATCAAGGAGCACGTGGACAACAACTTCAACCCACTGCCAGAAGAGTACACCAAGGAGTTTGCTCCTGTTCGACAGAAGATTAACGACCTGATGCGCATGAGCTGTGAGCAGATAGAGACCAGCCGCTATGAGAACTATCGCGAGATTCTCGCCGAGGCTGATGCCTGCAAGGATGAACTGAGCGCACTTCGCAAGAAGCATATCGACCGCATCCAGCATCTTTCAGACAACTCGCTGATGCAGATTTCTCTGGTTTATCTGAATGTATTGCAGGAGAGCCAGGAGTTCCTGAGCGTGATGAGACACCAGCTCAGAGCTGCCAAGAAGTTTATGGAGAAATAAAGACTGGGGGACTGGGAGCTGAGGACTCTCGGTGGAACCGAGAGGAACAGCGGTTCTCTTATGTAAAAAAAACTAAGGTTATTAATATGATAAGCCCGGCATTCACGACAGAATGGCGGGCTTTTTTCTGTCTTTCTCGTTCTTTTCTGTCTATTTGGCAGAAATAGAGACTTTGGTATGGAGATTGCAATAAGAGGAAGTGTCAATAAGTTGATAAGTTTTCATAAAAAGTTTGTTTGATTAGGTTAGATTGTTTGGTTAGGTTAAATTGTTTAGAAGTTAGGTTAGATTGTTAGATTAGTTTAGGTTTAGTTAGATAGAAGCCCCAAGTGCTAGAGATAGTACTTGGGGCTTTTTTATTTGAAAAACTTGAGTAAATATTTGGCAGTTAGAGAGAAAAGTTGTAATTTTGCAGCCCGAATTAAAAAGTAAGTATAATCCGAGTGCTTGGTAAACCTCGTAAAAAACAAGAAAATGGAAAAGAAAACAACTCAAGTGAGTGTGCTGTTTATGCTTTTCAGCATCCTCTTCTGCGTTTGTCTCATTGCAGCAAACGTGCTCGAAACAAAGCAAATTGCAGTAGGCCCGATTTCTTTGACTGGCGGTCTCATCGTGTTTCCGGTAAGTTACATCATCAACGATGTAGTGTGCGAAGTATGGGGCTATCAGAAAGCCCGCCTTCTCATCTGGACAGGCTTCGCCATGAACTTCTTCTTTGTAGCTCTGGGCGCCATCTGCGACTGGATTCCAGCAGCTCCCTATTGGACGAACGATGCCGGTTTCCATGCCATCTTCGGTCTGGCTCCCCGCATTGCCGCCGCCTCATTCGTAGCATTCATCGTAGGTTCCTTTGCCAATGCCTATGTGATGAGCGTGATGAAGATTCGTGATGGCGGCAAACATTTCTCCGCCCGTGCCATCTGGAGCACCGTAGCAGGCGAGAGCTGCGATAGTCTTATCTTCTTCCCTCTTGCCTTGGGTGGAGTGGTGCCTACATCAGAACTTCCTTGGCTGATGCTCTGGCAGGTGGTATTGAAGACCGTGTACGAAATCATCGTGCTTCCTGTCACCATCCGTGTGGTCAATGCCATCAAGAAACACGAGGGCGAGGATGTGTATGACAACAACATCTCTTACAACATCTTCAAACTGGGGGCTATCTAAACATGAAACATCAGAATCAAACATCAGAATCAAATATTAGAATAGAACTATGGATAGAAAAGAAGATGGGTTGAAGGCACTGGGTGCCAAGACCCAATATAGAATGGATTATGCACCAGAGGTATTGGAAACCTTCGTAAACAAGCACCCTGGCAATGATTACTGGGTACGTTTCAACTGCCCAGAGTTTACTTCCCTCTGCCCTATTACGGGTCAGCCTGATTTTGCAGAGATTCGCATCAGCTATATTCCTGATGTAAAGATGGTGGAGAGCAAGAGTCTGAAGCTTTACCTCTTCAGTTTCCGCAACCACGGCGATTTCCATGAGGATTGCGTGAACATCATCATGAAGGACCTCATCAAGCTGATGGATCCAAAGTATATCGAGGTAACAGGTATCTTTACTCCTCGTGGCGGCATCAGCATCTGGCCTTACGCCAACTATGGCAAGCCAGGCACGAAATACGAAAAGCTCGCTGAGCAGCGTTTCGCCACACACGAGTAAGCTCGATTTCGCTCTATGGAGTTTTACCCCACTGAGCGATATATCTATTTTCAAAATATAAGCAAAAATCTCCCACAGATTTCACAGATTTACACAGATAGGCTAACGCCCTGCTTTTTCGGAAGAAAAAAACATCTGTGTAAATCTGTGAAATCTGTGGGACTTTTATTTATCAAACACAGAATTTATCATCCGTGAGATTGTTTATGGGAACTGAGGATAATCCTCGAAACGAGGCTTACGTTTTTCCAGGAACGCCTTACCGCCTTCCTGAGCCTCGTCCATGGTATAATAAAGCATGGTGGCATCGCCTGCCAACTCCTGGATACCTGCCTGGCCATCCAACTCGGCATTCAAACCAGCCTTAATCATGCGGAGAGCCAGCGGAGAACGCTCCATCATGATTTCTGCCCACTCCACGCAGGTATCTTCCAACTGGTCGAAAGGAACCACCTTGTTAACCATTCCCATCTCTTCTGCCTCCTTTGCTGAATACTGCTTGCAGAGGAACCAGATTTCGCGTGCCTTCTTCTGACCTACCATTCGTGCCAGATAAGAAGAACCGAAACCTGCATCGAAGCTTCCCACCTTAGGACCGGTCTGTCCGAAGATGGCATTCTCTGAAGCAATGGTCAGGTCGCACATCACATGGAGCACATGGCCGCCACCGATGGCATAACCGTTCACCATGGCGATAACCGGCTTAGGCAAACGGCGAATCTGCATCTGTACATCGAGCACATTGAGACGAGGCACGCCATCGTTGCCTACGTATCCGCCCCTACCCTTCACATGCATATCGCCACCGGCACAGAACGCCTTGTCGCCAGCACCCGTCAAGATAACCACTCGGATATCCAAGCAGTCACGGCAATAGTTGAAAGCTTGCGCCATCTCCCAGGTGGTCAATGGGGTGAAAGCATTGCGATAACGCTCACGATTGATTGTAATCTTAGCGATATGATTATACTCCTCGAAGATGATTTCCTTGAAATCAAAACCTTCTATCTTTTTCCATTCTCTCATATTTGAAAACTATTATAATATTCTTCTATTACTTGATTATCTGTTTCTATATCCGTTAGCACTTCCAAGAGCATCGGTCTGTCAGACTCGGTATGGATGAGCCAGTCGATGCCCTCATGTAGCGACTTCATATCATCGGCATTCTGATAGGCAACATTCTGTGCCTGGCAGATGTGATAGGCCGAGGTGCAGTGCTCAGCCATCACCAGCTTCTCACGTGCCGCACTCTCCTTCAATCCCTTGAACTTGGCAAAAATGGCTCCACCGCCATTATTCAGCAAAAGAATGCGAAGGCTGCCATTAAGATTTTGATTCCAGAGAGCATTCTGATCGTAGAAGAAGCTCAGGTCACCCAGCACACAGAATACCTTCTGCTGGTTCCTGGCATCAGGATGATGATACTCCGAGAGATAAATAGACAAGCCGGCTGCTGCAGACAGCGAACCCTCGATGCCATTCACGCCCCTATTGCAATGCACATATTGGCGAGCATAGATGCAGGCCAGTCGAATCGCCATACTATTGCCATAAAACAGACGGCATTCACGGGTATCATCCAGCGAATGAGCCAGATATTCCGTTTGGAATGCCTTTACGGCTGCCATACTGCTGAATGGCGGTTCGTAATCAAAGGCATGACGCTTTGCCGCCAAAAGTGCCTTCTCCCAACGCTCCCTGTATGCATTCACATCATCCTGATAAGCCAGATCGTAAGAAGTCATGGCATCTGCCAGCAGGGTGGTATCGCATTGGAAAATGCGATCGATACGCATAAAGGTATCGATGTAATCACCATCGGTACTAGCACGCCATACCTTGGCTCCCTTCTTCACGGCAAGGCGAAGGAACTGCTTCAGGCGCTTGCTTACCAGAGTGCCGCCTACATAGAGGATAAAGTCGGGCATATAATCCTCGTCATCCCCCACCTTATTCAATACTTCATCGAAATTGGTAACCAGGAGATTGCGAGAGAAATCCCGGCATGCCGGATCTTCGCTCGATGTTCCCAAAGCTGTTGGCTCAATTAGCGTAACGGTTCGCCAATTTATCTGTTTGATACCAACAAGCTGACTGCATGGATAATCCTGTCCCACCACTATCATCGGTTTTCTGGCATTCAGAAAATCGAGCATGTCACCATAATGGAAACTTCCACCAAAGAGATTACTCTTCACATAATCCACCCAATGTATCTTCGGGAGTCTATCGAGCGTAAACTGATAAAGCGGTTCGGAAAGCTGTATATTAATATGTACCGGACCAATCTTTCGATGCACGCAATCGATAATAGCCTCATGAACCAACCGTTCACAATACCAAGCCTGCTCTTCATTGGATATGATAGGAAGATTCACGCTCCGGTTCACCATCGTTCCGAAGACGTTGGCTTGCGGAAGGGTCTGTCCATCCTGCTGTCCTATCCAGGTTTCGGGTCTGTCAGCAGAAATCACGATGATTGGCACCTTCTGATAATATGCCTCGCAGACTGCCGGATAGAGATTGAGCAATGCCGAACCGGATGTGACGCATACTGCCACAGGAGCCGGACAAGGAGCCGGATTGCCCAAGGCAATGCCCATAGCCACAAAACCGGCACTGCGCTCATCGGTAACAGGATAGCAGGTAATACCTTCCGTTTCATTGAGATTATGTACGATAGGCGCATTGCGACTTCCCGGGCAAACCACCGCTCTTCTCACACCATGCGATTGTAGAACACCCGTCAGGATATTGACATTATCTATATTACTATACATGAACTATCAACTATAATCTATAAACTGTTAACTAAATCAGAACCCGCCTGATGGTCTGCATCTTAGCTTCTGTTTCCTTCCACTCCTTTTCCATCTCACTCTCCTTGAGCAATCCGCCACCGGCATAGAGCTCACAGATACCTTCTGGCAGGATATTCATGCAGCGGAGAGAGACGAAAAGATGAGTCTTTCCCTGCGGAGAGATAGCCCCCACAAAACCACTATAGTATTTGCGAGACTGATGTTCATGTTGAAGGATAAACCGGCGAGCCTCATCCTTCGGGATACCGCAGACGGCAGGCGTAGGATAAAGCGCATGAATCACGTCGCCTAATCTGCCTTCATCACGAAGAAGGAAAGTGATGTCGGTGCGGAGATGATAGAGATTTGCCGCCATCGTGGTATAAGGACCTTTCAACTGATAATCATCAGAGAAAGCCTTGATACAATCTTCGATATAATCCGTTACATACTGCTGTTCTTCCCTGTTCTTCAGCGACCACTCCACACCCTCTATCGGATAATCGGCGATAGTACGTGAAGGCTCTGCCTTTTGGGTTCCGGCAAGCGACATCGTCTGCATCTTTCCCTGTTCCCCCTTGAGCAAGATTTCAGGAGTGGCCATCAGCCACATCCCCGACTGCGGGGTATAGACCAGGGCGACAAAGAGACGGGGATACATGCGGCAAGCCTTCATAAAAAGCTTTTCGAAATCCTTATCAGCCGTTCGCAAGGTTGCCTTTCTTGCCAGCACTATCTTTCTGAAAGTTCCTTTTTCCAACTCCCGATGGAAACATTCAAAATCTTCGGCATAGATATCACGGGCAGGAATACTTTCTTCTAATTCTGATTCCGAGCTAGAGACAGCTCTTTCATCAGAAATAGCCAGAAGTCTGCTTTCATCGGGATGAATGAGCAGCACAGGACAGTCGCTGGACGGCGAGAAAGGAGCTATTACAAAGCCCTCCTTGCCATTCAGTTCTGCCACAGAGGAAAGCACCTCTGGCTCCCCCAGATGCTGCGCCACAAAATTTGCGTGATGCAGATAAGGCAAACGATAGTATGCAAATGCTGTCATACCTTATTCTTCTGTCTTATTAGATTTCTCTTTATCTGATTCCTTCTTCGACTCATTCTTTTTAGGAGTAAACACATAGTTGGTTACCTGCACGGTGCAAATCAATTCGCCCGCAGTATTCTTGATGGCAACCTCCCAGGTATGCAAGGTTCTGCCCTTGTGTACGAGTTTGGCGTATGCCGTAACCGTATCACCCTCACTTACAGCCTGCACATGAGTTCCGCTCACATTGATGCCCACAGCAATCTGTCCTGGACAAAGAGCCAGAGAACCGATGCCTGCTACATTCTCGGCAAGCGCCAGAGAAGCACCACCACTCAAGAAGCCGAAAGGTTGGCGATTGCGCTCATTCACCTTCATAGAAGCCTGAAGCGTATCAGGCTCAGGGGTTGAGATAAAATGCATTCCGAGGGTTTTAGATAGTCCGTCGGTTTTACTTATTCTTTTTACTAATTCGTCTATGTTCATCCTTATCAAAATTTAAGTTGGTTGTTTCTGGGATTTCAGGGCTTCACCCCATTCCCCATTTTCTTGCAAAAGTAATGCAAATCCAAGACAAAACAAAATAAATAAGTCTTTTTTAATCTTTTAAGCACTTTTTACTTGGTATTATCAGCTTTTTCCGTTATCTTTGTCCCGAAATATAGCTGCATTCGGCAATTAAAATACTAATAACAACTTTATGAGAAAAGTACTTGTAGAACTATTATGCACCGTTGCTCTTGGAGCATTCGCCAATCCGGCAGACGACCTTCTGAATCGAATAGACAAGGGAGCCGCCGCCAAGTTTAAAACCGTGCTTGTGAAATCGGACAAGGATTTCTTCGAGATAGACCAAGCCCAAAAAGGAAACGGCACATCAGCCGCATCGAAATCAGCTGCATCAAAATCGGGCGCCGGCAAGAACAACCCAATTATCATCCGGGGAAACTCCTGGGTGAACATCGCCGTGGGCATCAACTGGTATCTGAAGCACCATGCCGGCATCCACATCTCCTGGAACAACATGAACGTGAAACTGCCAGCCGTTCTTCCTGCCGTGAAACAGAAGGAACGCCACGAAACAGACCTGAAGCTGCGCTATAACTTCAACTATTGCACCTTTTCCTATACGATGGCATTCTGGGACTGGAACCGATGGCAGAAAGAGATTGACTGGATGGCGCTGCATGGCATCAACATGCCGCTTGCCGCCGTGGGCACGGAATGCGTATGGCACAACATGCTCCAGAAACTGGGATACTCAGAGGAGGAAGTAGGCAAGTTCATTGCCGGTCCTGCCTTCCTAGCCTGGTGGGAGATGAACAATCTGGAAGGTTGGGGCGGTCCACTACCTCTGGGCTGGTACAAGCAGCAGGAAACCCTGCAGAAGAAGATTCTTGCCAGAATGAAGGAGATGGGCATGAAACCCGTTTTACCAGGATATTGCGGCATGGTACCTCACGATGCCAAACAGAAACTGGGACTGAACGTAACCGATGCCGGCAGATGGAACAGTTACCAGCGCCCAGCCAACCTATCCCCTACCGATATCCGGTTTGCAGAAATCGCAGACCTATATTATAAGGAGCTGACCCGACTCTACGGCAAATCCGATTACTACTCCATGGACCCATTCCATGAAAGCGGCAACGATGCTGCGGTGGATTACGGCAAGGCAGGTGAAGCCCTGATGAGTGCGATGAAACGAGCCAATCCTCATGCCATCTGGGTAGTACAGGGATGGAACGAGAATCCAAGACCCCAAATGATAGCCAACCTGAAGGTAGGCGATCTACTCGTTCTCGACCTCTTTTCTGAAAGTCGTCAGAACTTCGAAGATTTCTGCACAGAGGATAATACATCCGGCACTGGGAAGAAAAATTTCAGCACGAGTAAGAAAGAAGGCATCTACGGTAAGCACCAGTGGCTCTTCTGTCTGCTCGAAAACTTCGGAGGCAACGTGGGCCTCCACGGGCGAATGGATCAACTTCTCAATAACTTCTATCTGGCAACAGGGAAAAAGGACACCCCAAAACAAGAGAATTCTTCACTCCTCACTCTTCACTCTTCACTTAAAGGTTGGGGCTTCACCATGGAAGGTTCAGAGAACAACCCCGTGATGTTCGAACTGATGAGCGAGTTGCCATGGCGTGCCGAAAAGATAACCAAGGAAGACTGGATCAGGGAATATTGCTATGCCAGATATGGCGTTCATGATGCCACTATCGAGAAGGCATGGACACTTCTTGCGCAAAGCATCTACAACTGTCCGAAGGGCAACATCCAGCAGGGCACCCACGAGAGCATCTTCTGCGCCCGTCCATCACTGAACAGTTATCAAGTTTCCACCTGGTCGCTGATGAGCAACTACTACGACCCCGAGGATACCCGTCAGGCAGCCATTCTCCTTACCAGCGTAGCTGAGAAATATCGGGGCAACAACAACTTCGAGTACGACCTGGTAGACATCTGCCGCCAGGCGCTCGCCGACCAGGGGCGCAAGCAGTATCTGAAGGCCATGGCTGATTACAAGTCATTCTCACGACAGGAATTCAAGAAGGATTCCAATCGCTTCCTGAAGATGATTCTGCTACAGGACAAGTTGCTCGGCACCCGTCCTGAGTTCCGCCTGGGCCGCTGGACAGAGGAAGCCCGAAGCCTCGGCAAGACAGCCGAAGAAAAGGACCTTTACGAATGGAACGCCCGCGTACAGATAACCACCTGGGGCAACAGGATCTGTGCCGATAATGGCGGACTCCACGACTATGGTCACAAGGAATGGCAAGGATTGCTGAAGGATTTCTACTACCTGCGCTGGAGCACCTTCATGAAATCGCTAGCCAGTCAATTATCGCTGCAAGATACTCCACGAATCGACTGGTACGGACTGGAGGAATCATGGACTCTGCAGAAGAACCCATATTCATCGAAAGCAGAAGGAAGCCCTATAGATGTGGCAAAGGAAGTGATTGATTGCATATAAATCACCTTATTTATATTAAAAAGGATAAAAATAGCACAAGAGTTTGGAAAATTATTTGTATTTTTGCACCAAAAATAAGAAAATAAAAAGATATATCTGAATATAATATGAACATTTTAGAGTTAAGCGAACAGGAAATCGTTCGCAGACAGAGTCTTCAGACATTGCGCGAGATGGGCATCGATCCATATCCAGC
>CAKQCH010000079.1:0-12091 GCA_934216735.1 uncultured Prevotella sp. | reverse complement strand
GCTTGATGATTGCGTTTGTTGCCGCAAAGGTAGGAAAGAGAATATCTTGAATGAGATGAATATCTTGAAAACAAGATGAATATCTGAATAAAAATACAAAAAACCGTGGATGCTCCATGCATCCACGGTTTTTTGTTATCAATAAAATAAGCAAGGAATATTGCTGATAATAATTGGTATGGATTCTATTGTGACCGAAAAAACAACGAAAAACAATGAATAAGAAGAATATCTATATTTATTGTACAAAATTATAGGTAAATATTGCTTTAAAATTTGTAATTTTGCCCACAAATAACAAAAACTCTATAAAATAACAAAAACACTATAAATGGAAATGAAGACTAAAACATTATTTGCAGCGATGTCGTTCCTGACAATTTGCTCGATGGCTGCCCAAGCACAGATTCCGCAGCAATCTATCCGATGGGATAAGCATAGCCTTATTTTCGATGGTAAGCGAGTGGTGCCGGTGATGGGAGAGGTACATTATTCCCGAATTCCTCAGAATGAGTGGAGAGAGGAAGTGAGGAAGATGAAGGAGGGTGGCGTTACCATGATTGCCGCCTATGTGTTCTGGAACCATGTGGAGGAAGTAGAAGGTGTGTTCAACTGGAGTGGACAGCGCAATCTTCGTGGTTTCCTTGAGGTATGTAAGCAGGAAGAGATGCCAGTGGTTCTCCGACTGGGCCCTTTCTGCCATGGCGAGGTTCGCAATGGTGGCATACCTGACTGGATGTTTACCAAGGGATGCAGAATGAGAGAGGAGAATACCACTTTTCTGAAATATACAACCGAACTTTATCGTCAGATTTATTCGCAGATGCAGGGGTTACAATGGAAAGATGGTGGTCCGGTAGTTGCGGCACAGTTTGATAATGAATATCGTGGCAGGGGCAGTTATCTGATGGCGCTGAAGAAGATAGCCCAGCAGATAGGTTTCGATTTGCCTTTCTATACCCGTACTGGATGGCCTGAACTGAAAACGCCGGTGCCTTTCGGCGAGATGCTTCCGCTTTATGGCGACTATGCCGATGGTTTCTGGGAGCGCAGCCTGAAGGAGACTGCTGGTAATTACTACAAGGCTTTCAACTTCAAGGCTTTCCGAAGCAGTACGGCTATCGCTACCGAACAGCTTGGCAAACAAGAGGCGAAGATTAACAAGGGGGATGAAGCCTATCCTTATTTCACCTGCGAACTGGGTGGAGGTATGATGACTTCCTATCATCGCCGTCCGTATATTTATCCTGAAGATGCGTATTCTCTGGCTATCATCAAGTTGGGTAGCGGAAGCAATCTTCTTGGATATTATATGTATCATGGCGGAACCAATCCTACTGCGATGATGCCAGGCAATCTGGATGATGGTAGTAGTACTTATCTAAATGAAAATCAGCAGACTCCGGCTACCAATTATAATGATATGCCAGTGAAGACGTATGATTTTCAGGCACCTTTGGGCGAGTTCGGACAGAAGAATGCGCATTATTTCATGCTCCGCAAACTGCATCTCTTTATGCATGATTATGCAGAAGTACTGGCTCCGATGGAGTCTAGCTTCCCATGCAGTCAGGATATAGAGAAGGGTGATGATTCTCATCTTCGCTGGTCGCTTCGTTCTAAAGATAAGAGCGGTTTTGTTTTCATTAATAACTATGAGCGATTGCAGCAGTTGTCTACCAGGAAGAATGTGCAGTTTGAGGTATGTGGCGTGAAGTTCCCTCAGCGTCCTATGACGGTTCCTGCCGGAGCGATGTGCATCTTCCCGGTGAATATCGATGGCATCCGATATGCTACGGCACAGTTGATTGCCAAGCGGGATGGAAAAATCTATCTGGAACAGATCAAGGGTATTCCTACCGAGATTGCAGTGGATGGAAAGGTGCTGAAGAATGTGAAGGCGAAGGGTATCGCTAAGCCTGTTTATAAGAACATCTATCTTGTAGATTCCAAGACGGCGGAACATCTGTTCCTGCAGGAGGAAGGAATATCGGTTGAGCAGAAAAATGGTTCGGTAAAGTCGCAGACTTCCAAATCTAAGAAAATGGTTCCAATGATGTCACTGGCTCCTTCTTTCAAGAAAATCAAGGAGGCAGAGGGCGCCCGCAAGATAACCATGGGTGTGCAGAAAGTGGCAGAGGAACCATCTGATGCCGACTTTAAGAAGGCTGCGGTTTATCTGCTAAATCTTTCGCCTGAAATGCTGCAGGGCAGAAATCTCCTGCAAATTCAATATCGTGGTGATTGTGCCCGACTCTATGCCGATGGCAAACTGGTGGCTGATAATTTCTATAATGGTCGCCCGTTCCTGATGGGATTGTGGCGCCTGCCTGCCGATTGCCAGAAGTTGGAACTCCGCATTCTTCCTTTGCAGAAAGATATGCCGGTTTATTTCCCTCGCGAAGCAGATGTGACGAAGGAAGGAGAAGAACTTGTGAAATTGGAAATCATCAACGACGCATTATAAATGCGACGTATTATTCAATAATAAATGATTTAACAATAAATGATTCTACCATCAATGAGAAATATAGTTTTTATGCTGGGTCTGATGTCTTGTGCTTCCTTGCAGGCACAGGGCTTCAGCTCAAATAATAAGATTGACCTCTCGGGGCAATGGCGATTCTCGCAGGGAGATGCGCCTACCTATGAGGATGTAGTTAAGTTGCCGGGATCGATGCTCACCAACGGCAAGGGTAATGATGTCTGTACCCATACGCAATGGACAGGAAGTCTTTATGATTCTTCCTTCTATTTCAATCCTTATATGGAGAAATATCGCCAGGAGGAAGTGCTGGCAAATGGGAAGCATCGCATCAAGGGAACCATGAAGTTTCCTTTCTTCCTCACCCCAGAGAAGCATTACATCGGCAATGCGTGGTATCGCAAATCGGTGTTTGTGCCTAAGGAGTGGAAGAAGCAGCGCATTATCCTCTATCTGGAACGTCCTCATATAGAGACTTCGGTTTATATCAACGGCAAGTTGGCGGGCAGGGATTCTTCGCTGAGTGTGCCTCATGAGTTTGATGTTACACCTTATATTATATATGGCAAGGATAATGAAATCAGCATCAAGGTGTATAATGGCATAGAAAATGTATGCGTGGGTCAGGATTCGCATAGCGTAACCGACCAGACCCAGGGCAACTGGAACGGCATCATCGGAAAAATGGAATTGCAGGCGCATCAGCAGCAGTATATCCGCAATCTGCAGGTTTATCCTGATGTAAAAGGCAAGCAGATTAAGGTGGTGATGGATGTGACGGGGAATGCCCAAAAGGCTGATTTCCAGTTTGATGTAAGTGGCGTCAAGCATTCGTTTTCTAAAATAAAGAGAGAAAGTGATGGAAAATTCTCCGTCATTATTCCGATGGGCGAGGATATCAGGCTTTGGGATGAATTCCATCCGAATCTTTATACCCTGACTGCCACGATGGGCAAGGAATCTATCAGTACCACCTTTGGTATGAGCGAGATTTCTATCGAAGGCCGACAGTTTTATATGAACGGCAAGAAGATTTGGATGCGAGGAACGGTGGGTAACTGCTGTTTTCCGGAAACCGGTTATCCGCCAACCGATGAGGCTTCGTGGCTCCGTATTTTCAGGAAATGCAAGGAGTATGGCCTCAACATGATGCGATTCCATTCCTATTGTCCTCCCGAGGCGGCTTTCTCGGCTGCCGATCAGGTGGGAATCTATCTGCAGCCCGAAGGTCCATCTTGGCCAAATCATGGTGTGAAATTGGGCAATGGCATGACCATCGACCGTTATCTGATGCAGGAAACCCAGCGAATGGTTGAGAAATATGGCAATCATCCTAGCTTCTGCATGCTTGCTGCCGGCAATGAACCTGCGGGAAACTGGGTGAAATGGGTTGGCAACTTTGTGGAAGAATGGAAGAAAACAGGCGATAAGCGACGTGTATATTGTGGTGCATCCGTTGGTGGCGGTTGGGCTTGGGACCCGAAGAGCGAGTATCATGTAAAGGGTGGTGCGCGCGGATTGGATTGGGACAAGAAGGCTCCGCAATCGGAAGACAACTTCGATGGGGATATGGTTCGTGTGGTTCAGAAGGGAAGAACGCCGATAACCTTCGATGTGAACGAGCCAAGATTGACCCACGAGATGGGGCAGTGGTGCGCTTTTCCTGATTTCAAGGAGATTTCGCAATATACGGGAGCCTATAAGGCCCGCAACTTCGAAATCTTTTCTGATTTGCTGAGAGATAACGGGATGGCGAGCCAGGCAGAGAAGTTCCTTCATGCCAGCGGCAAGTTGCAGACCCTGGCATATAAGTATGATTTGGAGCGCAACCTGCGAACCAAGGATTATGCGGGCTTCCAGTTGCTGGGCTTGAATGATTATAGCGGACAGGGTACTGCTCTTGTGGGCGTATTGAATGTGCATTGGAAGGAAAAGGGATATTGTGATGCCAAGAATTGGACGGAGTTCTGTTCGCCAATCGTTCCTCTGGCTAAGTTCCCGAGATTCGTTTTCTCTTCAGAAAACAAGGTGCAGGTTCCTGTGGAACTCTATAATGCGTATCACGAGCCGTTGCAGAATGCGGAGGTTACATACGAGGTGAAGGACGAAAATCAGCAGGTTTTGGCTTCCGGAAAATTAGGAAAGTCTTCGCTTCCTGAAGGTCAATCTTCTCATTCTGGCAACAATGCATCGCTACCTGTGGGTAAGAACATCGATTTAGGCGATGTATCCCTGGATTTCCGTCAGCTCAACATGCCGTCTCCATCGCAATTGGTTTTGGAGATACAGGTGAAGTCTTCCAATGCTCCGGTAGCCCGTAACCATTGGGATTTCTGGGTGTATCCATCTCAGATAGAGATGCCGAATACCAAGGCGCTTAAGGATATCTATATTGCTGATAGTCTGGATGCCAAGGCGCAGAAGGTGTTGCAGAAGGGCGGAAAGGTGTTGATTCTGGCTGCCGGAAAGGTAAAGATGGGCGAAGATGTGAAGCAAACCTATCTGCCGGTGTTCTGGAACACCAGTTGGTTTAAGATGCGTCCGCCTCATACCACGGGGGCTACCATCGACAAGACTCATCCACTCTTCAGCAATTTCCCTACTGATGACTGGGCAAACCTGAACTGGTGGGAACTGCTGAACAAGGCGCAGGTGATGAATCTCCGTGAGTTCCCGAAGGATTATCAGCCGGCCATCCAGCCGATAGATACCTGGCACGTGAGCCGAAAGCTCGGTATGATGGTTGAAGCCAAGGTGGGTAAGGGCAAGCTTCTGATGACTACGATGGATGTAACCAGCTACTTGGAACATCGCCTGGTGGCAAACCAGATGCGTTATGCCATCCTGAAGTATATGATGAGCGATGATTTCCAGCCGGCAATGGAGGTGGATAAGCAGGTGATTGAAAATCTCTTCACGAAATCGGCGCCACCCGTGAATATGTTTACCAAGGATTCTCCAGATGAACTGAAGCCGAAACTTAAATAAAAAATGAGTTGAAGATAAAGTTCAAATAAAAAAAAGAATATCCTGTGTGCCAAGAAAAGGCATGCAGGATATTCTTTTTTTATTTGATATATGTTCCAGATGTTTTAGATGAACAAACTTCCTATCTGGAAGACCAGGGCTGATACTACCCATGCCAGGAGCGTGGTGTAGCCGGCGGCGAAACCTGCCCATTTCCAACTGCCCGTCTCGCCCTTGATGGCGGCGATGGTGGCGATGCAAGGGAAGTAGAGCAATACGAAGAGGAGGAAGCAATAGGCGGTGAGCGTTGCCTTGGATGCTGCCTCGGCATCGCTGTAACCGTAGGTCTTCTTCAAATCAGAAGTCATCTGCTTCTTCAAAACCTCGTATTTTCCGTCTTCATCGTTGTAATCCTGATCGTCAGAGAAACTGTCGTTGTTGCTGTAGAGCACACCCATCGTTGAGGCTACAATCTCCTTGGCACCTACACCGGAAACCAAGCCCACATCCAGTTTCCAGTCGAAACCCTGTGGGGTAAAGATAGGCTCGATGGTCTTACCGATTCTGCCGATATAACTCTGCTCCTGCTGAGCCTGGTTGTCAAGTTCCTCATTGTGAGGGAAGTAGCCCAATGCCCAGACGATGATACTTGCCACGAGGATAATACCACCCATCTTCTTCAGATACTGCTTACCCTTTTCCCAGGTATGGCGGCCTATCGCCTTCCAGGTAGGGAAGCGGTAAGGAGGCAGCTCCATCACGAACGGAGTATCTTCGCCCTTTACCACGAAACTGGCAAAGATGCGGCTCAATATCACGGCAAGGAAGATGCCGATGAGATAGAGCGATACCATGATGAGCGAACGGTATTGGATGGCAAAGAACGTTCCGATGACCATGATGTAGATTGGCAGACGAGCCGAACAGCTCATCAATGGCAATATCAGCATCGTAATCAGGCGGGAACGGTGACTCTCGATGGTTCTTGTTGCCATCACCGCTGGTACGTTACATCCGAATCCCATAATCAGCGGGATGAATGACTTGCCATGCAGGCCCATCTTGTGCATCAGCTTATCCATGATGAAGGCGGCACGAGCCATATATCCCGAATCCTCCATATAAGAAATGAAGAAATACAGAATCAGTATCTGTGGCAGGAATACGATGACCGCACCTACACCACCAATCACACCATCTACCAGCATATCCTTCACTGGTCCATCCGGCATCGTATTGCTGATGAACTCGCCCAGCCATGCCACGCCGTCCTCAATCCATCCCTTAGGAATCTCGCCCAGAACGAAGGTGGCTGAGAACATGATGAACAGCAGGAGGACGAAGATAGGGAAGCCTACATATTTATTGGTCAGAATGCTATCAATGAGGTGGGTTACCTGATAGGTATCCTTTGCCTTGCCCGGTTCATAGCCTGCTTCCTGCAATGCACCATGAATGAAACCGTATTTGGCGTCCATGATGGCGGTTTCGCTATCTTCCAGGGTCTCTTCCTTTACACGCTTGGCTGCCTCGTCACGGGCTGCAAAGATTTCCTTGGCCGATTTCAGATGACTTACGTATTCCTCGGCGTGCTTATCATTCTCCAATAACTTGATAGAAAGATATCGGGTAGAGTAGCGCTGGCGGATGGAATCATCTGCCTTCAGATATTTCTGGATATGTTCGATGCCGTGCTCTATCTCATGTCCGTGGTTGATGTGGATATGGCGATAGTGAGCGTTGGAATCTTCCTTGCCTTCATAGAGTTCGATGATGGTTTCGAAGAGCTTATCCACGCCTCGACCATTGGTGAAGACGGTAGGAATCATCGAGATACCGAAGAGTTCGCCCAGCTTGTCGTAGTCGATGTTATCTCCACGCTTTTCGGTTTCATCAAACATGTTGAGGGCACAGACCATGCGGATGTGCATGTCTATCAACTGGGTGGTGAGATAGAGGTTGCGCTCCAGGTTGCTGGTGTCGATGACGTTGATGACGATATCCGGCGTATGCTCGATGAGCTGCTTGCGCACATAAAGCTCTTCCGGAGAGTAGGCAGAAAGGGAATAGGTGCCCGGCAAATCTACCAGGTTGAAGTGATAGCCGTTGTATTCGGCTTCGCCCACCTTGGCATCTACGGTTACGCCGCTGTAGTTGCCCACACGTTCGTGAGCACCCGATGCGAAGTTGAACAATGAAGTCTTTCCGCAGTTTGGATTTCCCACCAGTGCCACGTTGATGACGCGGTGGAGTCTTTCTGCTTCCTGTTCTGCCAAGGCTTCGTTGCTGGCTGAGTCTTTTCTTTCAGCCACGAGCATCTTGTCGCCGAGCGCCTGCTCGTCGCTATCGTTGGAATCTACTACTTTAGAGTCAATTACTTGCTGGCGGTCTTCTTCTTCCGCCTTGCAGAGTTTTGCATCATGCTTGGCCTCATCAATGGAAACCACCTCGATATGGTCAGCTTCGCTGTGTCGGAGTGACACCTCGTAACCCATAATCTTGTATTTCACTGGGTCCTGGAGTGGGGCGTTCAGGAGCACATCTACCTTCTTGCCCTTGATGAATCCCATCTCGATGACTCTCTTGCGGAATCCACCGTGACCGGATACCTTGACGATGACTCCACTTTCACCTGTTTTAAGTTCTGATAATTTCATATATCTTTCCTCTTTATCTTTTTATCTTTCTTAATCTTTCCTTCTTGATCTTTCTTTCTTGATCTTTCTTGGTCTTTTCAACTGCAAAATTACGAATAATTTTTTGCAACTCGGTAGCAATGATGTTATTTATAAAAAAAATACCTAGAAATGATGAGAGTATCATCAAATCTAGGTATTCTTATCATTATTTATAGTGAGTCATCTTTTATGCCTGCAAGTTTCTGCCGTGGCAGTTCTTGAACTTCTTGCCGCTGCCGCATGGACATGGATCGTTAGGACGAGGCATGCGCTCGGCGCGGTATGGAGTGCGGTTTACCTCAGCGTTCTCGCGGGTATCCTGGTTGGCTGCTGCCTCCTGAGCTGCACGCTCGGCATCAAGGTCAACCTTGCTCTCTACGTAGTTCTGCTGGGTGTGCTGCTCTGGTGCTGCCTCCTGTACAGGCTGCTCCTGCTCCATTACTGGAATCTGGCCACGCATCAGGATGCTGGCGATACGGTCGTACATGTCGTTGATCATACCATCCCAGATTTTGGCACTCTCCAGCTTGAAGATCAGCAATGGATCCTTCTGCTCGTAGCTGGCGTTCTGTACAGAGTGGCGAAGTTCGTCGAGCTTGCGGAGGTTCTCCTTCCAGTCGTCATCGATCATCTGGAGAACAACGTTCTTCTCGAATTCCTTTACTACGCTCTTAGCCTCGCTATCGTAAGCCTCCTTCAGGTTGCATGCAATGTTGTACATGCGCTTGCCGTCGGTGATAGGCACCATGATGCGCTCGTACATAGCACCCTGGTTCTCATATACCTGCTTGATGATAGGCATTGCTGTGGCCTGGATGCGGTCGGTCTTGCGCTTGAAGGCAGCCATCGCCTCCTGGAAGGCACGCTCAGCCAAATCCTCACGTCTGCCGTTCTCGTACTCATCCTCGTTGAATGGAATCTCCATGGCGAGCACCTTCAGGAACTCTTCCTTGGCACCTGTGAAGTCGTTGTTGTTGACGATATTCAATACGCGGTCCCAGATGATGTTGGCGATATCCATGCCGATACGCTCACCCATCAGGGCGTGGCGACGCTTCTCGTAGATAACGGTACGCTGACGGTTCATCACGTCATCATACTCCAGGAGGTGCTTACGGATACCGAAGTTGTTCTCCTCTACCTTGCGCTGGGCACGCTCGATGCTCTTGCTGATCATTGGGCTTTCGATACGCTCACCATCCTCAAAACCGAGACGGTCCATTACCTTGGCGATACGCTCTGAAGCGAACAGACGCATCAGCTTATCCTCCAATGATACGTAGAATACTGAAGAACCTGGGTCACCCTGACGACCGGCACGACCACGGAGCTGACGGTCAACACGACGGCTCTCATGACGCTCTGTACCGATGATGGCGAGACCACCTGCAGCCTTCACCTCAGGAGTCAGCTTGATATCAGTACCACGACCTGCCATGTTGGTAGCGATGGTTACGGCACCCTTGCCATTTACTGAGCGACCTGCCTCGGCTACAATCTGAGCCTCCTGCTGGTGCAACTTGGCGTTCAATACGTTATGAGGAATGTTGCGCATCTTCAACATCTTGCTCAACAACTCTGAAATCTCCACAGATGTGGTACCTACCAATACTGGGCGGCCTGCATTACGTGTCTCCTCGATTTCGTCGATAACGGCACGATACTTCTCGCGGGCTGTCTTGTATACACGGTCATCCAAGTCCTTACGCAGGATAGGGCGGTTGGTAGGAATCTCCACAACATCCAGTTTGTAGATGTCCCAGAACTCACCAGCCTCTGTGCTTGCAGTACCGGTCATACCGGCGAGCTTGTGGTACATACGGAAGTAGTTCTGCAGTGTGATGGTTGCGAAGGTCTGGGTAGCAGCCTCCACCTTTACATGCTCCTTGGCCTCAACAGCCTGGTGCAAGCCATCGCTCCAGCGGCGACCCTCCATGATACGACCTGTCTGCTCATCCACGATCTTAACCTGACCGTCCATGACAACATACTCGTCGTCCTTATTAAACATGGTGTAAGCCTTCAAGAGCTGCTGCAAGGTGTGAACACGCTCGCTCTGTACGCCATAGTAAGCCATCATCTCGTCCTTCATATCCAGACGCTCCTGGTCTGTAATGTCGGTACGGGCCTCCAGGGCACTCATTTCTGTTGTGATATCAGGCAACACGAAGAGTTTCTTATCGTTCACCTGCTTAGCCAACCACTCTGTACCCTTATCGGTCAGGTCGGCTGAGTTCAACTTCTCATCTACTACGAAGTACAGAGGCTCCACTGCCTTAGGCATCTCACGGTTGTTGTTGGCCATGTAGAACTCCTCGGTCTTCAACAGACCAGCCTTGATACCTTCCTCAGAGAGGTACTTGATCAATGGCTTGTTCTTAGGCAGCGCCTTGTATGAACGGTAGAGAGAGAGGAAACCTTCCTCAAGCATCTGCTGGTTCTTGTTCTTTGTTCCCTCAGTAATCTTCTGCTTAGCCTCGGCGAGCAACTCGGTGGCCTGTTTGCGCTGTACCTCGTAGAGTTTCTCTACCAATGGCTGGTACTGCTCGAACATCTGGTCGTCGCCCTTTGGAATAGGACCAGAGATAATCAATGGTGTACGGGCATCATCAATCAACACGGAGTCAACCTCATCGACGATGGCGTAGTTGTGCTGGCGCTGTACCAGGTCGCTAGGGTTGGTAGCCATGTTGTCACGCAGGTAGTCGAAACCAAACTCGTTGTTGGTACCGAAGGTGATGTCTGCCATGTATGCCTTGCGACGTGCATCAGAGTTAGGACGATGCTTGTCGATGCAATCTACTGAGAGACCGTGGAACATATAGAGAGGGCCCATCCACTCAGAGTCACGCTTTGCCAGATAGTCGTTCACGGTTACGACGTGAACACCATTGCCAGTCAGTGCGTTGAGGAAGATAGGAGTTGTACCTACGAGGGTCTTACCCTCACCGGTAGCCATCTCGGCAATCTTACCCTGATGCAGAACGACACCACCGAAGAGCTGAACGTCGTAGTGGATCATTTCCCACTTCATATCGTTGCCGCCGGCTGTCCAGTGGTTGTGATAGATGGCCTTGTCGCCATCAATAGTTACGAAGTCGTTCTTTGGATCAGAAGCCAGCTCGCGGTCGAAGTCGGTAGCTGTAACTACAGTCTCCTCGTTCTCTGCGAAACGGCGGGCTGTATCCTTAACGATAGCGAAAACCTGAGGCAACACCTCGTTGAGTGCGATCTCATACTTGTCGAGAGCTTCCTGCTCCAACTTGTCAATCTGGTTGAAGATACCTTCACGTTCATCGATAGGAGTGTCCTCGATCTTAGCTTTGAGTTCGGCAATCTTAGCCTTTTCCTCTTTAGCGTACTCTTGTACGTACTTCTGGATTTCCTTTGTTTTTGCACGGAGTTCGTCATTGCTCAAGGCATTCATCTTAGGATATTCTGCCTTGACTTTCTCTACTATTGGCTGGATCAACTTCATATCGCGAGTTGACTTGTTGCCAAACAATGACTGAAGAATTTTGTTGAAGTTCATTGTTATATTTATTTTTTATTATTATTCGATGTAATGTTGTCTAATCTTAAATATTTTGCAAAAATACAAAAAATATCTGTAAATCTGCAATGTTTTGCCAATAAATGCCTTTTCCTGCCGCATTTCTTTGGGGAAATGCTTACAAAAGGCGCATTTGTCGGCAATTAGGACCTCGAATAACAATGCTCCCGTATGGTGCCTTGTACTTATGCGCCACCACGGGATAAAAACAAATATGTGGATGTGATTCTGTCAGAATGTCAGTCTGAACGGCTGGAAGGGTAGCCGACTGGAGATAATGGTGGCGCTCTGCGATGTTTTCATCCTCGGCGGCTTGCTTGATAACCTTCAAGACATAGAGGATGTCCTCCTCCAATGCCTTCGCCTCCGGTTGCTGGATGAATTCATCGTAGGATATATCCGTGAGCG